>JANXWR010000508.1 GCA_025351025.1 Burkholderiales bacterium
GACCAATGACTTCCGATGCCCGTCGGATTCGCATCGCCACCTGCATCCGCTTCGTTTCCGCGAGTGTCGGCATGACCAGCACATCCGTCGCCATGCGAATGCCGGACAGCGGACCACGTCATGTCCGAGTACGGCCAAGAAGATGTCCCGCGATCTCGCGACATCAGCCGAATATCGCTCGACCGACTCGGCGAGTGCTTGGTCAACCGCCTCGTTGAAGCGAGCAATCTCCTCGAGTACCGGTTGAACGTTAGTGGCGACGGCAGAACGACTCCAGAGCGACAAGACACTTGCGCGAAGCGCCCTGAACTCGCCGACCAATTGCGGCAAGTCGAACCCGCAGACGTGCCGCGCCCCACCGTGGCTCGCTCCGGCCGTAACCGCTCCCGGCGCCCCACCAATCCGCTTGGATTTCCCCGAACGCTGATCCTCACTCTGGCTCGTCTCCATGTCCTTGGCGATCGTCAGGAGGATCTCGCGGGCATGGTCGCGGAGCTGCGAGTCTGTCATTGTCTTGGCCGCGGGAAGCAGGGTCCGGGCGAACGCATCCCATTCTTCGAGAATCGCCTCCAGATCGGTTTCAATGAAGGAGCTGAATTTCATAGAGCCCGAGCTCCTCTTCGACGAAGGATTCGCTCCAGCGAGTCGGGGTCTTGTTGCCGCCGGCTGGGGGCACAACCAAAAGAGCCTTCAGCGGCAACCTGTTGCCGCGGGGCGCCGCTCTCAAACCTGGCGTCCACGACCGCGGCTGCTGTCCGGGGGCGCCGACCCGCATTGCCTTTTTTGGCTGTCAGGCTGGTGCCGAAGCAAATCCGAGCAACTTGCCGTATTTGCCGAGGACCTTCAGACCAGATGAAGAGATAGAGAGAATGTCGGACCGACGATCTCGCACATCGACACGGCGCTTGACGATTCCTTGTCTGGTGAGTTCCGCCAACCTGCGTCGCACGGTCGTGATCGAGCCGATGTTCAGGAGAAAAAGCGGCTTGGGCGAAAGCGGCTTCCGTATCTCCTGGGCATACCCGATTTCTATGATGATGTCGAAATCGATCAGCGATCTAATGAAGGGCATCTGCAGTTTCTCGAACTCCCTCATCTTCCTGAGTGCGGCGAATAGCTCCACGCTTGTGCTTTCTGAACAGTCAACTTTGCATACTGGCTGAACCCTGCCTCATCTGCAAGGTGAAATGAGCGCCAAATTGGCACGCACTTGGCCTTGCAGCCCCGCGGCCGCGAAGCCGTCAAGTTAGTCCCGATCGGCGTTGGTCCATCATCGCCTGGGGTGTGACTCAGATGTCGTGAACCCCGGCCCCGCTTCACGCTCAGACGCTGTCGAGTTCGAAGCCATGCCTGGCCCAAAATCGTGAAGATCCAGAGACCCAAAGCTGACGCTCACCGAGTCCGCTCCTGTCCGAGAGTGGTCGTCGAAAGGGCCCGCGGGCGATGCAAGGACCCTCATCGAAGCTATCGCGTCCACTGATCCGTGAGCCGCGGACGCGACCGTCAAGCCGGCGCTGGTCTGCGGTGGATCGCCATCTTCGTTGCCCGCCCCGCGCGAGCCAAGAGGCCTGCAAAGGCCGCCGCGGCCGGTGACAGGCTGCGGCCGCTGCGCCGCACGATGGCGATGGCGCGACTGATCGCCGGCTGCTCCAGCTTCACGCCGATCACCGACGCCGAGCCGCGCGGCAACGTGAGCTGCGGCACGACGGCCAGGCCGAGCCCGCTCTCGACGAGGCCGATCAGCGTCGACACGTGGCGAACCTCGATGACCGGCCGCGGCAGCGGCGGCAGCTCGGCGAGCGCCTGGTCGATGAAGAGCCGGTTGCGCGATGCGTGCGAGACCCGCGCGAGCGGGTACTTCGCGAGCTCTTCCCATCGCACCGAGCGCCGCCTGGCGAGCGGGTGGCCGGCCGGGCAGGCCAGCACGTAGGGCTCTTTGAGCAGCGGCGTGAACTCGACCTCGGGATCCTGCATGCCGATGTAGTTGACGGCGAGATCGGCCTCGCCGTGCTTCACGCAATCCAGCACTTCGTCGGCGCCTTCCTCGATCAGGCGAACGAGCACGCGCGGATGCATTTCGCGGAAGGCCTGGATCACCGGCGGCAGGAAGTGATGCACCGCCGAGAAGACGCAGCCGATCGTGACGTCGCCGGTCTCGAGCTCCGCAGCGTCGCGCAGGCTGAGCACGGAGCGGTCGATGTCGACGACCAGTCCGCTCACCTCGCCGAGAAAGCGGCGGCCGAGCAGGGTAAGGGCGACGCTGCGCGTGGTGCGGTCGAACAGACGCACGCCGAGCAGCGCCTCCAGGTGCGAGATGCGCCTGGACAGGGCCGGCTGCGAGAGGTGCAGCGCCTTCGCCGCCGCGGCGAAGCTCTGCAGCTCGCCGACCGTGACAAAGGCGCGCAGATCGGCGAGCGTAGGCTTCAGCATCGGACCCTTATTCATGCAGTGCATGCAATAAAACCTCAGAAAGTTGCAATTTACAGCAAGAGCGCGCGGGCAGACGATGGCCGCACAACGAACCGAGACAACCGTGAAGCGACGCCAGCTGCTGCAGGCGGCATCGGCGGCCCTGGCTTTGCCGCGGCTGGTGCGGGCGCAGGCCTTCCCGACCAAGCCGATCCGCTACATCGTCCCGGTCGCCGCGGGCGGCGGCAACGACATGATCGCCCGCGTCGTCAGCGAGCGCTGGGGCCGAGCCCTCGGGCAGAACTTCATCGTCGAGAACCAGGGCGGCGGCGGTGGCGTGATCGCGTCGCTGTCGACGGCTCACGCGCCGCCCGACGGCTACACGCTGATGCAGGGCTACGTCGCCACCCACGGCACGACGCCGGCGACGCGCAAGGTGAGCTACAACGCGGTCCGCGACTTCACGCCGATCGGCATGATCGGCGCCACGCCCAACGTGCTGGCGATCAACGACAACGTGCCGGCCAAGACCGTCAAGGAGTTCATCGACTACGTCAAGCGCAATCCCGCCAAGGTGAGCTACGGGTCGGCGGGCTCGGGCTCGCTCACCCACCTTACGATGGAGCTCTTCAAGCAGGCCACCGGCGTGTTCATGGTGCACATCCCTTACCGCGGCATCGCGCCCGCCATCACCGACCTGCTCGGCGGCCAGACCCAGGCGATGTTCCCCGGCCTCGCGGCGGCGCTGCCGCACCTGCGCTCGGGTCGCATGCGCGCCCTCGCCGTCACGGGCAAGGCGCGCAACCCGCAGCTGAAGGACGTACCGACCATGGACGAGATCGGCTTCAAGGGCTTCGATGCGATGCAGTGGTACGGCTCGGTCGGCCCCGCCGGCATCCCGGCCGACGTCGTGCGGCGGCTCAACGAAACCCAGGTCGCCGTGCTGAAGGCGCCCGACCTGGCCGAGAAGCTGGCCGGCGAGGCGGTCGAGCCCTGGCCGATGAGCCCGGAGCAGTTCGGCCAGTACATCAAGGACGAGATCGCGCGCTGGACCGCGCTCGCCAAGGCTCGCAACATCCACCTCGACGAGTAGTCGCCGTCGCTCTCGTCGTCTTCATCCGTCATCACCGCCAAAGGACCCCGTGGCCCGCAATACGCAAGTCGCCGCCGAGACGGCAGCGCCTCCCATCACCACCATCCTGTCCAGGTTCGTCGCGTCGCACCGGTCGCGCGGCTGGACCGACGCGGTAGAGCACGAAGCGCATCGCACCTTCTACAACTGGCTCGGCTGCGCCATCGGCGCGGCCCGCCACGAGGCCGCCGACGCGGCGCTGGCCGCGGTGCGCATGCTCGAGCCCGCGGCGCAGGCGACGGTGCTGGGCCGCACCGAAAGGGTCGACATGGCGAGCGCCGCGCTGGTCAACGGCATCACCTCGCACACCTTCGACTTCGACGACACGCACCTGAAGACGATCATCCATCCGGCCGGGCCGGTCGCCTCGGCGGTGCTGGCCCTGGCCGAGAAGAACGGCGTGGGCGGGCGCGACGTCGTCGATGCCCTCGTGCTCGGCATCGACGTCGCTTGCCGCATCGGCAACGTCATGTACCCCGACCACTACGACCGCGGCTGGCACATCACCGGCTCGACCGGCATGCTCGGCGCGGCCGCCGGCTGCGCCCGCCTGCTGCGTCTCGACGAGCGGCAAACGGCGATGGCGCTCGGCATCGCCGCGTCGCAGCCGGTCGGGCTGCGTGAGCAGTTCGGCACCATGACCAAGCCCTTCCATCCGGGCGCCGCCGCGCGCGCCGGCTTGCTGTCGGCGCTGCTCGCGAAAAACGGCTACACCGCCAGCCCGCGCGCCCTCGAGGCACCGCGCGGCTTCGTGCAGGTGGTCTCGGACAAGCGTGCCTGGGACGAGGTGACCGACGAGCTCGGCGAGCGCTTCGAGATCTCGTTCAACACCTACAAGCCCTTTGCCTGCGGCATCGTCGTCCATCCGACCATCGACGCCTGCGTGCAGCTGCGCGCCCAGGGTATCGTGGTCGAGCAGGTGGAGCGGATCGAGCTGCGCGTGCATTCGCTGGTGCTCGAGCTCACCGGCAAGAAGGAGCCGAAGGACGGCCTGAGCGCCAAGTTCAGCGTCTATCACGGCGCGGCGGTCGGCCTCATCCACGGCCGCGCCGGCGAGCACGAGTTCTCGGACGACGTGGTCAACGACCCGCGCGTCGTCGCCATGCGCGACATGGTGCACGCGACGGTCGACGACAGCGTCCACGAAGACGCCGCGCTCGTCGCCGCGACGCTGAAGGATGGCCGGCGCGTCGAGGTGCGTGTCGATCACGCGATCGGCTCGATGCAGAACCCGCTCACCGATGCGCAGCTCGAGGCGAAGTTCGAGGCGCTCGTCGCCCCGGTCCTCGGCGTTGCACGCTCGCGCGAGATCGCCGGTCAGTGGCGCGGGCTGGCGTCGCTCGCCGACGTGCGCGCGCTCACCGCGCTCTGCCGCCCCTGACGCGAAGCGATGCGCCGATGACCGACGTCACTCTCGCGCCGTTGCGCATCGGCATCCTCGAAGGCGACGATATCGGCGGCGAGATCGTTCCCGCCGCCGTCGACATCGCCCGCGCCGCGGCCGAGCTGCACGGCGCGTCGATCGACTGGCGGCCGCTCGCCATCGGCGCGCCGGCGCTGGCGACGCACGGCCACACCCTGCCGCCCGAAACCCTAGCCGCGCTCGAGACCCTCGACGGCTGGATCCTCGGGCCGATCGGCCATCGCGCCTATCCGAAGCTGCCGAACGCGATCAACCCGCATCCGATCTTGTGCAAGAAGTTCAACCTCTTCGCCAACGTGCGGCCGACGCGCTCGTATCCCGGCATCGGCTGTCTGCACCAGGGCGTCGACCTGGTGATCGTGCGCGAGAACAACGAGGGCTTCCAGCCCGATCGCAACATGGTCGCCGGCTCGGGCGAGTTCCGCCCCACCGACGAGGTGACGCTTTCGGTGCGCGTCACCACGCGCACGGGCAGCCGCCGCGTCGCGCGCGCCGCCTTCGAGCTGGCGCGGCAGCGGCCGAACAAGCACCTCACCTACGTGCACAAGGACACCGTCTTCAAGCTGAGCTGCGGCATGTTCGTCGAGGAGTGCAAGAAGCTCGCCGTCGAGTACCCCGAGGTGCGCGTCGACGATGTCATCGTCGACACCTTCGCGATGCGGCTGGTGCGCGACCCGCAGAGCTTCGACGTCGTCGTCACCACCAACATGTTCGGCGACATCCTCTCCGACGAGGCAGCCGGCCTGGTCGGCGGCCTCGGCATGGCGCCCGGCCTGTGCATCGGCGACGGCGACGTGGCGATGGCGCAGGCCACGCACGGCTCGGCGCCCGACATCGCCGGCAAGGGCATCGCCAACCCCTACGCGATGATCGAGTCGACCCGCATGATGTTCGAGTGGCTCGGGCACAGCCGCGGCAACGACGGCGCCGTGAAGATGGGCGCATCGATGTCGCGCGCCACCACCGCCGCGCTGGGCGATGCGCAGGCGCGCACCGGCGACATCTGCGGCAGCGGCAACACGGCGAGCTTCACGCAGGCGGTGCTGCGCAACTTGAGTCTTTGAGCCGTGCGCGGCGCCCTGCCGCGCGTGTCGCCGAAGCGGCGTGCTCAGTCGAGACCGAGATGAATGCGGCGTGCCACCGCGCCCCATTTCACCGAATCCGCGGCCAGCATCGCGGCGGCTTCGCCCGGCGTGCTGCCGACGACGGTCTGGTCGCCGATCCTGAGCTTCTCGGCGAGGTCGCGCGCATTCAGCGCATCGACGAAGGCTTGGCGAAAACGCGCGACGATGGACTCGGGCACGCCGCGCGGCGCCAGCATGACGAGCGTGAAGTCGGCCTTGTAGCCGGCGACGCCGGCCTCGGCCAGCGTCGGCACCTCGGGCAGCGTCGGCGAGCGGCGGCTGCCCGAGACGGCGAGAGCCACGAGCTTGCCGGCGCGCACATGCGGCAGCACGGTCGGGCCGGCGAGCAGGCCGCAGGGCACCTGGTTGGCGAGCACGTCCTGGGTCGCCGGCGCCGGTCCCTTGTAGGGGATGTGCGTCATCTGAAAGCCGGCCATCGACTGCAGCAGCTCCATCGACAGGTGGCCGGGAACGCCGGCGCCGCCCGAGGCATAGCTCATCGGCGTGGCCTTGGCCCTGGCGATGAGCTCGGCCACCGTCTTGAAGCCGAGCGCCGGGTTGCAGACGAGGGTCTGGCTGAATTGGGTGGCGATCGTCACCGGCATCAGCTCGTCGATCTTGAACGGCATCTGCTTGTAGACGTGCGGGTTCACGGTGATGAGCGAGTCGGGCCCGAACAACCAGGTGTAGCCATCGGGCGCGGCGCGCGCGACATCGGCGCTGCCGAGATTGCCGCCGGCGCCGGGCCTGTTGTCGATGACGATCGCCTGCTTCAGCGAGGCCTGCATCTTCTCCGCGGCCAGGCGCATGACGATGTCGCTCGGGCCGCCGGGCGGGAACGGCAGCACGACACGGATCGGATGGTCGGGCCAGGTGGCCGACGCTGCGGTCTGCGCGGCGACAGGCGCCAGCGCACCGACCATGCCGACGAGGACCAGCGCGGCTGCGCAAAGGATGGCAAGACGGCGACGCATCGAGGTTCTCCTGTGGCGGCTCGCAACCCGGCCTGCCGGGAGGCCGAATCTAG
>JANXWR010000520.1 GCA_025351025.1 Burkholderiales bacterium
CAACTGGGGCGCCGTCAGCCCCGCCATCTTCGGCGCCCTCTTCCAGAGCATCATGGACGAGAAGGCCCGCCGCAACCTCGGCGCGCACTACACGAGCGAGGAAAACATCCTCAAGCTCATCAAGCCGCTGTTCCTCGACGACCTGTGGGCCGAATTCGAGCGCGTGAAAAACAGCAAGCCACGCCTCTTCGAGTTTCACAAAAAACTGCGCAGTCTGGTATTTCTCGACCCGGCCTGCGGCTGCGGCAACTTTCTGGTCATCACCTACCGCGAGCTGCGCCTGCTCGAGCTCGAGGTGCTGCGCGCCGCCTACCAGGACGGCCAGCAGCTGCTCGACATCCACCAGCGCCCGTCGGTCGACGTGGACCAGTTCCACGGCATCGAGATCGAGGAGTTCCCGGCGCAGATCGCGCAGGTCGCGCTGTGGCTGATCGACCACCAGATGAACGTGCTGGTGGGCGAAGAGTTCGGCCTGTATTTCGCGCGCATTCCGCTGAAGGCCACGCCGCACATCGTGCATGGCAATGCGCTGCGGCTGGACTGGGAGGAGGTTCTGCCAGCGAGCCGGTGCAGCTTTGTGCTGGGCAATCCGCCGTTCGTCGGCGCCAAGTTCATGGACGACGGGCAGCGCGCCGATGCGCAGGTGGTCTTCGATGGCGTCGCGAACGGCGGTTTGCTCGATCTTGTGGCGGCTTGGTATGTCAAGGCAGCGCGCTACGCGAAGCAGGGCGCAGGCGGCACCGCATCGCCGCGATTCGCGTTCGTGTCCACCAACAGCATCGTGCAGGGGGAACAGGTCGGGGTGCTGTGGGGCTGGCTGTTGGCACAGGGCGTGCACATCCACTTTGCGCACCGCACGTTTCAGTGGAGCAACGAGGCGAGCGGCAAGGCCGCGGTGCATTGCGTGATCATCGGTTTCGGGCTCACCGAGGTCGCGGACAAGACGATCTACGAGTACGAGGACATCCGCGGCGAAGCGCACGCGATGCCGGCGAAGAACATCAGCCCGTACCTGGTCGACGCGCCCGACGTCGTGCTGCCGCGCCGCTCGCACCCGATCTGCGATGTGCCCGAGATCGGGATCGGCAACAAGCCGATCGATGACGGCAACTACTTGTTCACGCCCGAGGAGAAGGGCGAATTTCTCCGCTTGGAGCCTGCAGCACAGCCGTTCTTTCGACGATGGCTCGGTGCGGACGAGTTCATCAAAGGCTATGACCGATGGTGTCTTTGGCTGGGCGAAGCCCAACCCGAGCAGCTCCGGAAAATGCCTGAGTCCATGAAACGAATTCAGGCGGTAAAGGCATTTCGTAGCCAAAGCAAGAGCGAACCCACGCGAAGGCTCGCCTCTACGCCGACAAGGTTTCACGTGCAAAACATGCCGGCTGGCCAATTCATCATTTTCCCTCGCCACTCCGGCGAGGCCCGCAGATTTATTCCGCTGGGTTTCGCTCCACCGGATGTTTTAGTCGGTGACGCATGTCTGATATCTGAGGCAGCCTCGACCTTCCATCTTGGTGTCCTGTCGTCGACGATGCACAACGCCTGGGTTCGCTTTACCTGTGGCCGCTTGGAAAGTCGTTATAGGTATTCCAAAGACATCGTCTACAACAACTTTCCCTGGCCCGACTCGCCCACCGACAAGCAGCGCGGCGCGATCGAGGCCGCAGCGCAGGCCGTGCTCGACACCCGCGCCGGGTTTCCAGGCTCGACGCTCGCCGACCTGTACGACCCGCTGACGATGCCGCCTGCGCTGCTGACGGCGCACCGCAGCCTCGATGCGGCGGTCGACGCGGCGTATGGCCGCAGGAGCTTCAAGACCGACGCCGAGCGCGTGGCGTTTCTGTTCGAACTCTACGCACGCTACACCTCGCTGCTGCCGAGCGATCCGGGCAGGCGGCCGGCGCGGGCGCGCAGGCCGGCGGGTCAGTCGGTGTCGTAAGACTTGAGCAGGCGGACTTCGCCTGTGCGCGACACCGAGAACAGTGCCGGCGCGGGTGTCCGGGCAACTTCACGCCGGATCGCAGGCCAGGCCTTGATGACCGCCACGGCGGTGTCGGCGGCAGACAGGTTGCCGGAGGTCAGGGCGAACAGGTAGGTGCCGGCAGCGCGCACCGCGCGCAGCTCGTTCGGCCGTCGACGAATGTTCTTGTCACGAGTCACGATCGCCAATCGTCGATGACCGACCTCGGTGATCCATTCGACGTCGGGGGTGGCCGGCTCGAACAGTTCTCGGTGGGCCACGAACGGGATGCCCGCCGCGCGCAGCTCGCCGTCCAGTCGGTGGCTCCAGGTGTCGCGGTCAATGAAGAGGGTGGGGGTCGCGCCCGCAGCGCGAATGGCGCGCGGCTCAGGCGGAGCGCCGCTGCTCAAAGCGCAAGGCCTCTTCGATATGACCGGCGCTGACGGCGTAGTCGTGCGCCATGTCGGCGATCGAATCGCCGGCCCGGAACCGGCCTTCGATCACTTCGGTGCGAACAAAGGCACCGGTCAGCACCGGGCGGCCGAAGG
>JANXWR010000557.1 GCA_025351025.1 Burkholderiales bacterium
GGGCATCGCCGCCAATGTCTGGAGCTGCCCGAGCTTCAACCAGCTGGCGCGCGACGGCCAGGCGGTGGAGCGCTGGAACCTGCTACATCCGACCGAGCGCGCACGCGTGCCCTTCGTCGCCCAGCAGCTCGAGAAGTTCGCTGGCCCGGTGATCGCCTCGACCGACTACATGAAGAACTACGCCGAGCAGATCCGCGCCTTTCTGCCCAAGGGTCGGACCTACAAGGTGCTCGGCACCGACGGCTTCGGCCGCAGCGACTTCCGCTCGAAGCTGCGCAAGCACTTCGAGATCGATCGCCACTATGTCGTCGTCGCGGCGCTGAAGGCGCTTGCTGAAGAGGGCAGCGTGCCGACCGCGAAGGTGGCGGAGGCGATCGCCAAGTACGCGATCGACGCCGACAAGATCAACCCGCTCGACGCCTGAGGACCGCGCCATGGCCACCGTGGAAGTGAAGGTTCCGGATATCGGCGACTTCAAGGACGTCGAGATCATCGAGGTGCTGGTCAAGCCCGGCGACCGCATCAAGGCCGAGCAGTCGCTCGTGACCGTCGAGAGCGACAAGGCGTCGATGGAGATTCCCTCGAGCGCCGCCGGCGTCGTGAAGGAGCTGCGCGTCAAGCTCGGCGACAAGATCAGCGAGGGCTCGTCCTTGCTCGTGCTGGAAAGCGAAGGTGCGGCGGCGCCCGCACCCTCACCCCAGCCCTCTCCCGCTGCCGCTGCCGCTGCCGCGGGAGAGGGGGCCGGCACGCCGCCGGCTGCTTCTCCCTCTCCCGCTCCTGCGGGAGAGGGCCGGGGTGAGGGTGCGGCCATCGACGTCCTCGTGCCGGACATCGGCGACTTCGACGAGGTCTCGGTCATCGAGGTGCTGGTCAAGGCCGGCGACAGCGTCGCCGCCGAGCAGAGCCTGATCACGGTCGAGAGCGACAAGGCCTCGATGGAGATTCCGTCGTCGAACCCCGGCGTCATCAAGGAGATGAAGGTCAAGGTCGGCGACAAGGTGTCCAAGGGCAGCCTGATCGCCACGCTCCAGGCCGCTTCGGGTAGCGGCGCAGCGGCGGCCGCGCATGCGGCTCCGGCGTCGGCGCCAGCCGCGGCTTCGCCCGCACCTGCCGCCGCTGCGGCCGCGGAGAAGTCGATCCCGACTGCGGCCTTGCCGGCGCACGAGCCGACCACGCCGCAAGGCGCGTTGCCGCATGCCTCGCCGACGATCAGAAAGCTCGCCCGCGAGCTCGGTGTGCCCCTGGGCGAAGTCAAGGGCAGCGGGCCCAAGCAACGCATCACCCAGGAAGACCTGCAGGGCTTCGTCAAGGCGGTGATGGCCGGCACCCAGCAGACCCAGGCGCAAGCGGCGAAGGCGCCGAGTGCCAGTGCTGCAAGCGCGACCGCCGGCGGATCGTTCCCCGGCATGCCGGCCTGGCCGCAGGTCGACTTCGCCAAGTTCGGCCCGATCGAGAAGAAGGACCTGTCGCGGATCAAGAAGATCAGCGGTCCGGTGCTGCATCGCAACTGGGTCGTCATTCCGCACGTCACCAACCACGACGACGCCGACATCACCGACCTCGAGGCGTTCCGGGTTCTCACCAACAAGGAGAACGAGAAGTCGGGCGTCAAGGTGACGATGCTCGGCTTCCTCATCAAGGCCTGCGTCGCGGCGCTGCAGAAGTTTCCCGACTTCAACGCCAGCCTCGAAGGCGACCATCTGGTGATGAAGAAGTACTTCCACATCGGCTTCGCCGCCGACACGCCGAACGGCCTGGTCGTGCCGGTGATCAGGGACGCCGACAAGAAAGGCGTGCTGCAGATCTCGGCCGAGATGGGCGAGCTGGCCAAGAAGGCGCGCGACGGCAAGCTGACGCCGGCCGACATGAGCGGCGGGTGCTTTTCGATCTCGTCGCTGGGCGGCATCGGCGGCCGCTACTTCACGCCGATCATCAACGCCCCCGAGGTCGCGATCCTGGGCGTGTGCCGCAGCACGACCGAGCCGGTCTGGGACGGCAAGGCGTTCCAGCCGCGGCTCATCTTGCCGCTCTCCTTGAGCTGGGACCACCGCGTCGTCGACGGCGCGATGGCGGCCCGCTTCAATGCCTTCCTGATCCAGGTGCTGGGCGACTTCCGGCGGGTGCTGCTATGACGATCGACGTCAGCGTTCCCGACATCGGCGACTTCAAGGACGTCGGCGTCATCGAGGTCCTGGTCAAGCCGGGCGACATCGTCAAGGTCGAGCAGAGCCTGATCACGATCGAGAGCGACAAGGCGTCGATGGAGATCCCTTCGTCGCATGCCGGTGTCGTCAAGGAGATCAAGGTCAAGATCGGCGACACGGTCAACCGGGGCTCGGTGATCCTGAGCCTCGACGAAGCCGTGCAAGGTGCCAGCGCCCCGGCTCCGGCGCCGGCTGCGCCCGCGCCAACACCTGCCCCGGCGTCAGCGCCTAAGGCCGCCGCTGCACCGACGCCTGCGCCCGCGGCGAGGGCAGCTGCGCCTGCCGTCGCGCCGGGCGCGTCGTTCGGCGGCGACCTGAGCTGCGACCTGCTCGTGCTCGGCGCCGGCCCGGGCGGATACTCGGCCGCGTTTCGCGCCGCCGACCTCGGCCTCAAGGTCGTGCTGGTCGAGCGCTATGCGACGCTCGGCGGCGTCTGCCTCAACGTCGGCTGCATTCCGTCGAAGGCGATGCTGCACGTCGCCGCGGTGCTCGACGAGGTGGCCCACTTCGACAAGGTCGGCGTCTCGTTCGGTACGCCGAGCATCGATCGCGGCAAGCTCGTCGCACACAAGAACAAGGTCGTCGGCAGACTGACCGGTGGCCTGGCGCAGATGGCGAAGATGCGCAAGGTGACGGTGGTCACCGGCACCGGCCGCTTCACTGACGATCATCATGCGAGCGTCGAACTCGCCGCGGGCGTCATGACGACGATCGGCTTCGCCCGCGCCGTCATCGCCGCCGGCTCCGAGGCGGTGAAGCTGCCGTTCATGCCCAAGGACGACAGAAGAGTCGTCACCTCGACCGGCGCGCTCGAGCTGCCGAGCGAGCCCAAGCGCATGCTGATCGTCGGCGGCGGCATCATCGGCCTCGAGATGGGCACGGTCTACTCGACCCTCGGCGCGCGCCTCGACGTCGTCGAGATGCTCGACGGACTGATGCAGGGCGCCGACCGCGACCTGGTCAAGGTCTGGCAAAAGCTCAACGCGCCGCGCTTCGACAACATCATGCTGAAGACGAAGATGGTCAGCGCCGAGGCCAGGCCAGACGGCATCCTCGTCGGGTTCGAAGGCGAGGGCGCGCTCAAGGAGCAGCTCTACGACCTGGTGCTGCAGGCGGTCGGCCGCGTGCCGAACGGCAAGAAGATCGGTGCCGAGGCGGCGGGCGTCACGGTCAGCGACCGCGGCTTCGTTCCGGTCGACATCCAGATGCGCACCAACGTGCCGCACATCTTCGCGGTCGGCGACATCGTCGGCCAGCCGATGCTCGAGCACAAGGCGGTGCACGAGGCGCACGTCGCGGCGGAGGTGATCGCGGGCGAGCAGCTCGGCGACGCGAACCTCGCGAAGTCGGCA
>JANXWR010000558.1 GCA_025351025.1 Burkholderiales bacterium
GCCAGGCCGGCCAGGTGGCGCCGAGCGCGGCGTTGTTCGGATCGCCGCTGCGCGCAAAGGCGCCGACGCTTTTCATCATCGCGTCGGAGAGGTCGAGCCGCCCCGGCTGATTCGCAGTCGTGCTCATGACGTTGCCGAACACCGACGGCCCGAAATTTCCGAATACGAACGGCAGGTCGAAGACGTGCGCCGCGCCGTAGCGCTGCCCGGCCGAGCGACTGAAGATGATCTCCTGCGTGTCGTAGAAGGCCGATGCGGTCTGGGACGGCGCCGCGACGATCGGAATCGCGTCGACGGCCACCACCTCGAACTGCGAGACCGCCTCCTT
The DNA here is from genome assembly GCA_025351025.1 of Burkholderiales bacterium. Taxonomy (GTDB): domain Bacteria; phylum Pseudomonadota; class Gammaproteobacteria; order Burkholderiales; family Burkholderiaceae_C; genus Schlegelella_A. The sequence continues at coordinate 329 of JANXWR010000558.1, forward strand.
GAAGCGGAACAGGCGCGGCCGGCGCAGCAGGGCGAAGAGCTCGACGGCGACCGTGCCGATGAAGGCGGTGTGCGTGCCGAGTGTCTGCAGCACCTTCAGCGTCGCATGGCCGATGCGTTGCAGCGCCGGGTAGTGCCGCGTCGGCGCCGTGACCGAGGGCGCGGCCATGCGCCCGCGAACCAGGCTTAGCAAGCGCTCGTGGCCCTCGCGCATGTAGCGCACATCGACCGTCGCCACGCCGCAGCCAGGGCGGCGAGATGTCGAAGCAGGAGAAAGCCGGCCGCGCTGTCGAGATTCTCGAGCCGGCTGCCGTCGATGACGCAGTGCTTCTCGCCCGCCAGCGTCAGGCTGTCGATCTCGGTCTCGATTTCGGCGACGTGGGGCAGCCGCCAACGCCCCTGCAGGTAGAGAACGCTGACGCCGTCTTCAGTCGCTTGCGCCAGCCATGGCGGCGGTGGGGTCGCCATGGCGGCTGCGGCGCGCGCCGGTCAATGACCCGTCGCGTCTCCCGGCCGGCTGGCCTCGAACAGAAACCAGGTGCGGCGCTCGGTCTCGTCGATCCAGACCTCGATCAGGCTGGCGGTTGCGATGTCGCGGTGCCCGTCGCACACGTCGTGTGCCTCGCGCAGGCGCGCGGCCAGCGTCTTGTTGTCCTCGCGCAGCTCGGCCAGCATGTCCGAGGGCTCGACATAGTCGGCGTCGTTGTCGGCGACGCGCTGCATGCGCGCGATGTGGCCGATCGAGCGCAGCGTCGAGCCGCCGACCTTGCGGATGCGCTCGGCGATCGGATCGGTCATGGCGTAGATTTGGTCCGACTGCTCGTCGAGCATGACGTGGTAGTCGCGAAAGTGCGGCCCACTCATGTGCCAATGGAAGTTCTTCGTCTTCATGTAGATCGCGAAGACATCGGCGAGGATGCCGTTCATGGCCGCGGCGATGTCCTTGGTCGAGCCGGCCTTGAGGTCGGTCGGCGTGACCAGCGGAGCACGGCGGCGCGCCGTGGCGTTCGCGACGGTCTTGGCTTTGGTGGATTTCTTCATGTCGGTGGCTGGAATGAGCTGAGGGGAAAGGAGCACTCTAAAGCGGATTGGCATTGCGCGCCAATCGCCGTGCGGGCGAGAGCCTGGCCGAAGTGCGGCGACGTCGCGTCGGCCGAAAGGCCTGCCCTGCCCTGCGCTACGCTATTCGGAACAGGCGCTCGAAAGGACCGTGCGGTGCATCATGCAGAACTGACCGAGCCTCGACGAGAAAGTCCCACTGCCCAAGGAGAAAACCCAATGAACTGGCATCGCAATCGAGTCCTGCGTCTGGTGCGGTCGCGGCCGCGCCTCTTCATCGCCACGGCGGTAGCCGTCGCCATCGCCTTCCTGCTGCCGACGTCCATCGCCAGCCAGCCGGTGACGCGCTGGCTGTTCGCCTGGAACGCCGGCTCCGGCCTCTACGTGCTGCTCGCCGCGATCATGATGATCCGCTCGTCAAGCCATCACATGCGGCACCGGGCGCAACTGCAGGACGACGGGCAGCGCACCATCCTGGCCCTGGTCGTCGTTGCGACCATCGCCAGCCTGGCGGCGATCGGCGGCGAGCTGGCGGTGGTCAAGGACATGCACGGCTTCAACAAGGGCGCGCACATCGCCCTCGCCGGCGTGACCGTGCTCACCTCGTGGGCCTTCATCCAGATCATGTTCGCCTTGCACTACGCGCACGATTTCTACGCCGCCGCCTGCCATGGCCGGCCGCCGGGGCTGCAGTTCCCCGACGAGGAACATCCCGACTACGGCGACTTCTTCTACTTCGCCTCGGTCATCGGCACCTCGGGACAGACCGCCGACGTGTCGTTCGTGACCAAGCCCTTGCGCCGCATCGGCACGCTGCACTGCATCCTGTCGTACCTCTTCAACACGACGGTGCTGGCGCTGCTCATCAACATCGGCGCGAGCATGTTCTGAGGTATTTCTTCGCGGGCTCGCCGCGCTCGACGGCTAGACGACGCCGCTCGCGATCGTGCCTCGGCGCATCGGCGCCGGAAGTCCCTTCGTGAGCAGCCAGGCGAGGGTGGCGAGGTAGGCCAGGCCCAGCGGCGCCAGCAGCGGGTAAATCACATCGAATCCGGACAGCGGCAGGGCGACGCCGATCATCTGCAAGGTGCCGAGGCCATCGCTATGCCGGCGAGCCAGCGCGGCAGGGCCCGCGACCTGAACATCAGCAGGAAGAAGGCCAGCGCGCCGCCGCCACCGAGCAGCTTGCCGCTGAAGTGAATGCCGTTTCGCAAGCCGCGGACGACCGCCCTCGGACTCGACCGGCATTCGAGGGCTCGTCCACAGGTTCTTCCCGCGTGCAACTGGATCGACAAGATCGCAGGCGCGCCCGGTACGCGCAAGACGGTCCGTGACCAATGACGGCATGGGGGTCGCGAAGAACGGTGGAGCGCAACCGGACGCGGCTGCATGTCAGACATCCGGTGGCTGGCTCTGCCGTACGTCGCCGGAAAAGAAAAAACCTAAGGGGGACGATTCCCTGGGGCTTCTCCGCCAGTCCCGGACTTGCCGGACCGGCTGCGTGTCGATTGGTGGAGAAGAGGAGGATCGAAAAGCCGGCTGCAGGCCGCGCCACGCCTCGGTATGGCCAGTTCGGTCATGGCGCCATCGATTCCAAGCGCCAACTCGAGAGGGAACCTGAGCCGCGAGGCAAGATTCAAACCGTCCGCCAGCCGTTGCACGTCATCGCAAGGGATCGCGAGGGTCCGGATATCCGTCGATAGCTC
>JANXWR010000133.1 GCA_025351025.1 Burkholderiales bacterium
GCGAGCGCTCGGCGAGCGAAGAAGGCAGATATTCCTTGAGCGCGACCAGCTTGCGGTCGGCGTCTTCGCAGAGATAGACGACGCCGAATCCACCGGCCGCCAGTTTCTTGATAACCTGATAGCCGCCCACCACCGTGCCCGAGGGCAAGGGTGCTGGTTTGGGCTTTGACATGGTCGGGAAACAGGGGGCAAAACAGCGTGGCAGTTTACAGCATGACCGGCTACGCCAATGCCTCCGCGACCCCGGTTTCGGCGCCTCCGGCAGCATTGCACGATCGGCGCGGCGAGGCGCGTTCACCGGCCCCGGCGACGCCCCGGATCGGTGTAGAGATCCGGTCGGTGAACGGCCGTTTTCTCGACATCGGCCTGCGCCTGCCCGACGAATTTCGCGCCCTCGAACCGACCCTGCGTGAGCTCCTGACCGCCCGCTTCAAGCGCGGCAAGATCGAGCTACGCCTGACCGGCGGCGCCGAAGCCGATGGCGCCGGCACCGAGCCGCTGCCCGAGCAATTGGCCCACCTCGGCCAGATCGAAAGCCGGGTCCGCGAGCTGCTGCCGAATGCGCGGCCGCTCTCGGTCCACGAGGCGATGCAGTGGTGTCGCGGCGCGGCGCGCGCCGAGGCCGCCGGCGACGTCGTGCTCGAGACGGCCAAGCGCTGCATCGAGGGCCTGGCCGCGGCACGGGCGCGCGAAGGCGAGCGCCTAGCCGCGATCCTGGCCGAGCGCACGGCTCACCTGCGCACGCTCGCCGGCGCCGCCGAGCCGCTCGTGCCGGCGGCGGTGGCGCGCCAGCAGCAACGCTTCATCGAGCGCTGGAACGACGCCCTCGAAAAGACCGGCGCGACGCAGACGATCTCGCGCGAGGCGGCCGAGGAGCGCGCCCTCCACGAGGCGGCTGCCTACACGATCCGCATCGACGTCGCCGAGGAGCTCGGGCGGCTGCGCTCGCACCTCGACGAGATCGATCGTCTGCTCGACAAGGGCGGCGAGGTCGGCAAGCGACTCGAGTTCCTGATCCAGGAACTGCTGCGAGAGGCCAACACGCTCGGCTCCAAGTCGACCTCGATCGAGATGACGGCGATCTCGGTCGACATGAAGGTGGCGATCGAGCAGTTGCGGGAGCAGGTGCAAAACGTCGAGTAGGAGGGCATGCGGGTGGGAAAACCCCGCCCGGACCGGTATTTGTGGATCGGTACAGTAAACCGATACAGTAAATCAGTCGCGTCGGGGTCGATTCGCCCTGCTTCGACCACCGGAGACACACCCCATGGCATCCATCTCACGGCGCCGCCTGGTGCAGGCCGGCACCGCCGCATCGCTGGCTGCGCTGGTCGGATTTCCTGCCGTCACGCGCGCGCAGACGGCAATCGCGCTGCGCTTCTCGTCGTCGATGACGGCCGACGACAACGCCGCCCACTACGTCTGGTACCAACGCTTCCAGGCCAACCTCAAGGCCGCCGTCGGCGACGCCATCAAGATCGACTACTTTCCGAACAACCAGCTCGGCAAGGAAAGCGATGTCGTCCAGCAGGTCAAGGTCGGCTCGATCGACATGATGGTCACCGGCTCGTCGATCTGGGCGACGGTGCTGCCCGAGATCGGCATGCTCGACCTCGGCTACCTGTTCGACAGCTATGCCCACGTCGCGCGCGCCACCGAGGGAACGACCGGCGCGACCCTCTCCGACCTGCTGCAAAAGCGCGCCGGCTGCATCATCCTCACCTGGGCCTCGCACTTCGGTCCGCGCAGCGTCTACACCAAGCAGCCGGTGCATACACTGGCCGACATCAAGGGCGTAAAGCTGCGCGTGCTGCCGACGCCGGCTTTCATCGAGACCTTCAAGATCATGGGCGCGATCCCGACGCCGATTCCGTTCGGCGAGCTCTACATGGCGGCCCAGACGGGCGTCGTCGACGGCTTCGAGCACGACGCCGCGACCGTGCTCGCCAGCAAGCTCGACGAGGTTGTCAAGTACTGCTGGCTGACCGAGCACCTGTTCAGCCCGATGGTCGTCGTCATCGGCAAGCGCGGCATGGACCGGATTCCGGCCAACCTGCAGCCGGCCTTCATGAAGGCGGTCGCCGACTCGACGACGCAGCAGCGCAGCATCGCCAGCGAAAAAGGCGCGGGCGCGCTGGCCGAGCTGAAGAAGAAGGGCCTGGTCTTCTCGCCGATGGCCGCCGCCGACCGCGCGGCCGTGCGCAAGGAGATGGAGTCGCGCCTGTGGGCCGACTTCGCCAAGCAATATCCGTCGACCGCTCCGCTCTTCGCCGCGATCGCCAGCGCCCGGGGCTGACGGTGCAAGCGGCGTTGCCCGTTTGGGGCTTTCGCCAGGACCACGAGGCCGGCCGCTGGCTGGCCGCACTGACGCGCTGGATCGAGTACCTCTCGGCCGCGGTGCTGGCCGCCGACGTGGTCGTCGTCTTCATGTCGGTGCTCTGGCGCTACGTGCTGCACGACCCGGTCGATTGGGCCGAGGAAGTGGCGCGCGCCCTGATGCTCGTGCTCGTCTTCTTCGGCGCCGCGTCGGTGCTGGCGCGCAGCCAGCACGTCGGCGTCGACCTGTTCCGCCAGTGGCTGCCGGCGCGCTGGCAACCGGCGCTGATGCAGGCGGCGCACTGGATCATCGGCGCGGTCTCGGCGAGCCTCAGCCTCTCGTCGATGCTGCTCCTCGTCGACACCTGGACGCAGACGACGCCGATCGGACTGCCGCAATGGCTCTATGTCTTTCCGGTGGCGATCGGCAGCTTCTTCATGACGTTGTTCGCCCTGGCCAACGCATTGAACGGCCCACGCCGCATCGTCGTCGCCAGCCTCGCCGCCTGCGCTGCGCTGGGTGTCGTCGTCTTCGCCTGGAACGCGCTCGTGCCGGCGCACGCCGTGCCGCGCGGCGTGCTCCTGGGCATCGGCTTCTTCGGCGCGCTCGGGCTCGGGGTGCCGATCGGCTTCGTGCTCGCCTTCGCCGCCCTGCTCTACTTCCTGTCCGAGCCTTCGCTGCCGCTGCTCGTCTACTCGCAGCAGGTGATGGCCGGCAGCGACCACTTCGTGCTGCTGGCGATTCCCTTCTTCGTGCTCGCCGGCATCCTGATGGAATGCAACGGCATGTCGTCGCGGCTGATCGAGCTCTTGCTGCGCATCTTCGGCCGGGTGCGCGGCGGTCTCGGCCTGATCACGATTACGGCCACCGCCTTCTTCTCCGGCGTCTCGGGCTCCAAGCTCGCCGACATCGCGGCCGTCGGCGGCATCGTCATGCCCGCGGTGCGCCGCACGCGACAGGACCCGAACGAGGCGGCCGGCCTGCTCGCCTGCACCGCGGTCATGGCCGAGACGATTCCGCCCTGCGTGAACATGATCATCATGGGCTTCGTCGCCAACATCTCCATCGCCGGCCTGTTCATGGCCGGCCTGGTGCCGGCGGCGGTGATGGCGCTTTCTCTTGCCGTACTGGTCGTCATCGTCGGCGGCAAGATCAATCCCGACGAGGCCTTCGAGCACCGCACGCCGCTCCTCAAGCTGCTCGGCGGCGCGCTGGTCGCGGTGGTCATGGTCGCCATGATCGGCAAGGGCGTGACCGCCGGCGTCGCCACGTCGACCGAGGTCTCGGCCTTCGCCGTCGTCTACGCGCTGATCGTCGGCAGCCTGGCTTTTCGCGAGCTGAGCGTCGCCGATCTGGGCCGCGTGTTCGTGCGCTCGGCGTCGATGGCCGGCAGCATCCTGTTCATCGTCGCGGCGGCGACCAGCCTGTCGTTCGCACTGACCATCGAGCAGATCCCGCAGCAGGTGTCGACGACCATGATCGCCTTCGCCCATCAGTACGGCAGCGTCATGTTCATGCTGCTGTCGGTGCTGATGATGGTCGTCTTCGGCGCCGTCCTTGAGGGCGCGCCGGCGCTCATCATCTTCGGCCCGCTGCTGACGCCGATCGCCGCCCAGCTCGGCATCAACCCGCTGCACTTCGGCACCGTCATGGTCATCGCCATGGGACTCGGCCTGTTCGCGCCACCGATCGGTCTCGGCCTCTTCGCCACCTGCGCGATCACCGGCACGCAGGTGAAGGACGTCGCCCGGCCCATGGTGAAATACCTCGCCGTGCTCCTGCTGACCCTGGTCGTGCTCGTGCTCGTCCCCGCCTTCTCCATGTGGCTGCCGAACCGTCTCGGCTTATGAGTCTCTGCTGGCGCCTCGCATGACCACGATCCAGGACGTCGCCCGCCACGCCGCGGTTTCGGTGAGTACGGTCTCCAACGTGCTCAACGGCCGCGCCGACCGGATGCGGCCGGAAACGCTGGCGCGCGTCGAGGCGACGATCGAGGCGCTGCGCTTTTCGCCCAGCCGGCTGGCGCGACAGCTCAAGACCGGCCAGACGCCGCTGCTCGGCCTGCTCGTGCCGTCGATGGCCAATCCGATGTACGGCTACATCGCGCGCGAGATCGAGACCTGCGCGCAGGAGAAGTTCGGCCATCGCTTGCTGCTCGGCAGCACCTACCGCGACCGCGCCAAGGAAAGCGCCTTCTTCGAGGATCTGCTCGCGCACGGCGTGCGCCGCGTCATCGTCATCTCCTCGCTCGCCGACGAGCGCCACTTCGAGTCTGCGGTCGAGCGCGGCATGGTCGTCGTCAGCTACGACCGCGGCGCCACGCCGGGGCAGCGCTCGAAGGTCGGCCACGTCATGCCCGACAACTTCGAGGCGGCACGCATGGCGACGCGCCATCTCGTCGACAAGGGGCACCGGCGACTCGCCTTCGCCACGGTGGCCGGCATGACGATGAGCCGCGGTGCCAAGATCGCCGGCTTTCACGCCGCCGCCGAGGCCGCCGGCCTGCGCGCGAAGGCCCGCGTTCTCGACGGCGGCCCGCTCAACGAATACGGCGACTCCGTGATCGCCGAGGTCGGCCGCGCCATGGCCTTGCAGATCGCCGGGTTGCGTCAACCGCCGACCGGCATCGTCGCCCTCAACGACCTGATGGCGATCGGACTGATGGCGGGCCTGCGCGACGCCGGCCTGCGCGTGCCCGAGGACATCTCGATCGTCGGCATCGACGGCCTGTTCCTGTCGGCACTCTCGAACCCGATGCTGACCACGGTCGCGCTGCCGGTGCGCGACATGGCGCGCGCGATGGTCGAGGGCGCCATCCGCCCGCCGGCCGAGGCAAGCGCGGCCGACGGCGACAAGGTGTTCGCGCCACTGCAGCTGATCGAGCGCGAGTCGGTGGCGCCGCCACCGGCCGCATCGCGCGCCACGGCCGGCACGATCAGGACGAAGGCGAAGCCGAAGACCGGCAGGGGCAGGACGGCGCCGTGACCACCGTCTTCGTCAGCCACCCGAAGGACAAGCTGGCGCAGTACTTCGGCGCCAACGCGACGCGGGCCCTGCAGGCGATCGCCGAAGCGCGCTTCAATCCCGAGCCGCGCGAGCTGTCGACATCGGAGCTCGTCGCCGCGGCCCAGGGCTGCACCGCGCTCATCGCCTATCGGCAAACGCCCGGTCCCGAATCGCTGTTCCGCGAGCTGCCCGAGCTGGCTGCCTTCATCCGCTGCGCCGTCGATATCCGCAGCGTCGACGTCGATGCCGCGAGTGCGCACGGCGTGCTCGTCACCCAGGCCAGCGCCGGCTACGTGCCGGCCGTCTCGGAGTGGATCGTCGCAGCGATGATCGACCTGGCGCGCGGCATCAGTCGCTACGCCGAGGCCTACCACCGCAGCCTGCCAGTCGCCACGTCGATGGGCCGCGAGCTGCGCGGCGCGACGCTGGGCGTGATCGGCTACGGGCAGATCGGCCGCTACCTGTGCGAGCTGGCGACGGCGTTCGCCATGCAGGTGCTGGTGACGACGCCGCGCCCAGTCACCCCGCGGCCGGGGCTGCGCCAGGTGCCGCTGGAGACGCTGCTCGCGGCCTCGGATTTCGTCGTCTGCCTGGCGCCGGCCAATGCCGAGACCGAGAACATGATGAACGCGAGCGCCTTCGCAACGATGAAGCCGGGCTCGTTCTTCATCAACGCGGCGCGCGGCGAGCTGGTCGACGACATCGCGCTGCTCGGCGCCCTCGACTCGGGGCACCTCGCCGGCTGCGCGATCGACGTCGGTCGCGCACCCGACCAGATGCCGACGCCGGCGCTGGCCCGCCATCCGCACGTCATCGCCGCGCCGCACATCGGCGGCCTGACTCCGCCGGCGATCGAGCACCAGGCGCTCGAGACTGTCGCGCAGCTCGCCGCGCTGCTGAAGGGCGAGATCCCGCAGGGGGCCGTCAACGCCGCACATGCGACGCGGCTGCGCAAGCGAGCTGTGACATGAGTTCGGCGCCGATCGCCTTCGAGGGCGCCTGCGACTGCCACTTCCACGTCTACGAAGACCGCTTCCCGCTCGCGCCGACGGCCACCTTCAAGCCGCCGCACGCGCCGGCTGCCGCCTATTGGCGCGTGCAGCAGGCGCTCGGCCTCACGCGCGCGGTCGTCATCCAGCCGACCGGCTACGCCTTCGACAACCGCTGCACGCTCGAAGGCATGGCCGAGCTCGGCGCCGGCACGCGCGCCATCGTCGTCGTGCCGCCCGACGAGCCCGAGGCTTCGCTCGCGGCGTTCGACCGCGCCGGCGCGCGCGGCGTGCGCTACATGATGCTGCCCGGCGGCGTGCTGCCCTGGTCGGGCCTCGAAGCGACCGCGGCGTGCATCGCGCCGCTCGGCTGGCACATCGACCTGCAGCTCGACGGCCGCGAGCTGCCGGTACACGAAGCGATGCTGCTTGCCTTGCCCTGCCGCCTGGTCGTCGACCACGTCGGCCGCTTCATGGGTCCGACTGAAACCTCGAGCCCGGGTTTCCAGTCGCTGGCCCGGCTGCTCGACGCCGGCCGCTGCTGGATCAAGCTCTCGGCCCCTTACGAGAGTTCGAAGAGCGGCGCGCCGGCCTATGCCGACATCGCGCCGCTCGCGCGTCGCCTGGCCGAGGGCTGGCCCGAACGGTGCCTGTGGGCCAGCAATTGGCCGCATCCGAACCAGCACCCGGCACCCGCCGATGAGGCGATGCTCGACTGGGTCATGCAGTTCACACGCGACGAACCGGCGCGGCGCCGCATGCTGGTCGACAACCCGGCCGAGCTGTACGGCTTCTGAGGCCGGGACCCGGACTCGTCACTCGACCGCATAGAAGCTCATCCGCACCTGCGCCGGCAAGCGCTGCCCGACGCAGAGGAACTGCCGCTCGTTGAGCCACGACCAGCGCTCGTCGCCGGTCTCCATGTTGACCTGGCCGCGGAAGTAGACATCGTTCGGATCGACCGGCTCGCCGCGCAACAGGCGCGCCGTGACCTCGGCGCTGGCGACGCGCAGCGCGTCGTTCTGCACGAAGACACGAGCGCCGTCGTCGAGCTGCAGCACGTAGCGCGCCTCGAGCCGGGCCAGCGTCGCGCCGTGGATAAGCTGGAAGTCGGCGCCGCCCGGCAGCACGCGGCCGGCGATGCGACCCGAGACGCTGCCACCGAGGACGGACACGACGCGACGCTGGCCGAGCGGCGATTGGCCGACGTCGATCGGCACGCCGACGTCGACGGCGAGGTCGCACAGGTGCTCGAGCGTGGGCGGCGGCAATGTGAAATCGGACATGGTCGGGGCTTCGAATTCGGGGCCGCGAAGCGGATCGCGTCGTGCCCAGTGTCGGCGACGATCCGCGCCACGTAAACTGCGCGCCAACCTCGACCCGCGACATGGACTACCCCGGCAACCTCTTCGCCGTCGCCGCGCCCAGCGGCACCGGCAAATCGAGCCTCGTCAATGCGCTTCTCGAGCTCGACTCGCACCTCGTCGTCTCGATCTCGCACACGACGCGCAAGCCCCGCGGCCAGGAGCAGGACGGGCGCGAATACCACTTCATCGGCGAGCCCGAATTCCGTGCCATGGTCGACGCCGGCCAGTTCGTCGAGTGGGCCGAGGTGCACGGCAACCTCTACGGCACCTCGCGCGGTGCGATCGAGGAGCGCATCGTGCGCGGCCACGACGTTCTGCTCGAGATCGACTGGCAGGGCGCCCTGCAGATCAAGCACCTCTTTCCCAATGCGGTGCTGATCTTCCTTTTGCCGCCGAGCTGGGAAGAGCTGCTGCAACGCCTGCAGCGGCGCGGCGAAGACGGCCCGGAGGTGATCGCCCAGCGCATGGCCAACGCCCGCGTCGAAGTCTCGAAAGCCAGGCACTTCGACTTCGTTATAATCAACGCTCTGTTCGAGACGGCGCTGTTCGATCTCAAGGCGATCGTCCACTCGCAGCGCCTCAAGTACGTGTCGCTGCAGCGCGCCAGGCCCGCAGTCTTCGCGGCGCTCGATCTGCTCTGACCGTCCGCTCTACAGCCCCGGGGCCGCACGGCCTCGCATCGAAAGCATCCATGGCCCGCATCACCGTCGAAGATTGCCTTGTCAAAATCCCGAACCGGTTCCAGCTCGTACTCGCGGCCACCTACCGTGCCCGCATGCTGAGCCAGGGCCATGCGCCCAAGGTCGAAACGAAGAACAAGCCCGGCGTCACCGCGCTGCGCGAGATCGCCGCCGGCGAAGTCGGCATCGAGATGCTGCGCAAGGTGCCGGTTTAGGGCGATTTGACCCCTGTCATCCTGAGCGAAGCGAAGGATCTCACCGACGCCGAGGCCCTTCGCTTCGCTCAGGGTGACAAGGCCACTGAGGCGCGCAGGCTGATCTCGCCGCCGACGGTGTGCGCGTCCTTTCCGCGCTAAATTCGGACATGGTCGCGCGTTCGTCCACCGCCTCGCCCGACGCCAAACCGGCGGCGCGAAAACGCCCGCCTCCGGGATCCGGGGCTGCAACACCCACCGACGCCGCCGCCGCCTCATTCGCGGCCCTCACCGTCAAGCTCGACTACCTCGACGCGGCCGACATCCGGCGCGTTCGCGACGCCTACCGGTTCGCCGACGAGGCGCATCTCGGCCAGTTCCGCGCCTCGGGCGAGCCCT
>JANXWR010000003.1 GCA_025351025.1 Burkholderiales bacterium
CCCAGGCCCAGAACATTGCCGTCGTCAATGGCAAGCCCGTACCCAAGGCGCGTGCCGACGTGGTCATCACCCAGGTGCAAAAGCAGGCCGCCGCGCGCAACCAGCAGCTGCCGCCGGACGTCGAAAAGCTGGTCAGGGACAAGGTCGTCACCGACGAGATCCTGACCCAGGAAGCGGAGCGACGCGGCCTGGCCGCCTCGGCCGAATTCAAGCAGCAGATGGACATCGCCCGGCAAAGCATCCTGATCGGCCTGCTCTCCGCCGACGTGGACAAGAAGACCACCGTCAGCGACGCGGACGTGCAGAAGGAATACGACAGGATCAAGTCGCAATCCGGCGGCACCGAATACCACGCGCGCCACATCCTGGTCGAGAAGGAAGACGACGCCAAGGCGATCGTCGCCCAGCTCAAGGCCGGCGCCAAGTTCGAAGACCTGGCGAAGAAGAACTCCAAGGACCCCGGCTCGGCCGAGAACGGCGGCGACCTCGACTTCGCGGCTCCGACGTCCTACGTGCCCGAGTTCTCGGCGGCGATGGTCAAGCTGAAGAAGGGCGAATTCACCGACGTGCCGGTGAAAAGCCAGTTCGGCTATCACATCATCAAGCTCGAGGACACGCGCGAAGCCAAGTTCCCGCCGCTGGCCGACGTCAAGGCGCAGATCCAGCAGCGCCTGTCGCAGCAAAAGGCCGCCGCCTTCCGCGACGAGCTGAGAGCCAAGGCGAAGACCGACTACAAGTTCACGAACTGAAGCCCCCACGCTTCCGTCAGTCCCTGCGCTCCTTGCGGTCGCTGCCCCCGAGGGGGCGCGGCCGGGCTTGGGGCGGCCCGGCGCCCGGCCGGTCACGCTGGCGGCGAAGTAGCGCGATCAAGCTCCGCGACGCTGATGCGGCCGGCCTCGATGCTCAGCTGCTCGTCGCAGCGCGCCGCGATGGTGTCGTCGTGGGTGACGAGTACGAGCGTCGTGCCGGCTTCGCGGTTCAGCTCGAACATCAGCGCCATCACCGTCTCGCCGGTCGCGAAGTCGAGGCTGCCGGTCGGCTCGTCGGCCAGCAGCAGGGCCGGCTTGACGACGAAGGCGCGGGCCAGCGCCACGCGCTGCTGCTCGCCGCCGGAGAGCACGCGCGGGTAGTGGCGCAGCCGCTCGCTCAAGCCCACGCGCCTGAGCATATCGGTGGCGAGCGCGCGCGCGTCCGAGCGGCCCTGCAGCTCGAGCGGCAGCATCACGTTCTCGAGCGCGTTCAGGTTGCCGAGCAGTTGAAAGCTCTGGAACACGAAGCCGAGCTTTTCGGCGCGGACCGCGGCGCGCGCGTCCTCGTCGATGGCGAACAGGTCGATGCCGGCCAGGCGCACCGTGCCCTCGCTCGGCGTGTCGAGCCCGGCGATGATCGACAGCAGCGTGCTCTTGCCCGACCCCGATGCGCCGACGATCGCCACTGAGCGTTGCGGCATCAGGGTGAATTCGATGTCGTGGAGAATCGTCAGCGTGCCGGTCGAGTCCTGCACGCGCTTGGTCAGGTGCTCGACGGCGATGATGGGTTGAGGCATGGATGGGGCTGGAGGTCTTCTCGTGATGTCGCGTCGCCGCTGGCTGGCGCACTGTAGCGCGGGCCTCGCCGCGCTGGCCGGCCTTGCGGCGATGCCCTCATTCGGCGCCGTCGCCGCGAAGGCGCAAACCCTCCTCGTCGTCGGCGACAGCCTTTCCGCCGAGTACGGCCTGCAGCGCGGCAGCGGCTGGGTCGCGCTGATGAGCGAGCGCATGTCTCGCGAGCATCCGGATGCTGTCGTCGTCAACGCCAGCATCAGCGGCGACACGACCGCCGGCGGCCTGGCCCGCTTGCCGGCGTTGCTGCGCCAGCATCGCCCGACCCTGGTCGTCCTCGAACTCGGCGGCAACGATGCGCTGCGCGGACTGCCGATCGACACGACGCGAAGCAACCTGGTCGAAATGGCTCGGCTCGCCAAGGCCGCGGGCGCCAAGGTCCTGATCCTCGGCATGCAGTTGCCGCCGAACTACGGGCGCAGCTACGGCGACCGCTTCGCCGCGCTGTTCGCCGAGGTGGCAAAGAGCCAGGGCACGGCGCTCGTGCCCTTCATGCTGAAGGGCGTCGCCGACATCCCACAGTCGGAGGCGATGTTCCAGGCCGACCGCATCCATCCGCTGGCCAGCGCCCACCCGATCATCCTCGGCAACGTCTGGCCGGTGCTCGAGCCGCTGCTCAAGTAGTCGAGGCCAGGCGCGCGCCGGGCCGACCCGAGGTCAACGCTGCCGTTCGTTCGGGTCGCGCTTGTCTTTGTCGTCGCGCTTTTCTTCGCGACGCGGCGGCTCGGGCTTGCCAACCTTCTGCTCGGGTGCGACGCGCGCCGGCTCTGGACGGACCGGCTCGACCGGCTTCGGCGGTGGCGGCGCGACGACAGGCGCGGCAGCACGCGGCGGCGGCTCGAAGGCGCGCGGCGGCGGCGCGACGTTGTGCGGCACCTCGACCGGACGCGGCGCCTCGATCGCACGCGGGGGCGGCTCGCGGCGCGGCGGCTCGGCGCGGACGGGCGGCGCCACGCTGACAGGCGGCGCGGACAAGGGACGTCCTGGACGCGCCTCATCGGGCGAACCGCGCCCGCCAGGCCGCACGCGCTCCTCGACCGACGGCGCGGCGCCGACGGGCGGCGTCGGCGCGGCGATCTGGCCGGGCCGGGCTGCGTCGGGGCGATTGCCTTCCGGGCGAGCGCCCGGAACTGGCACCGGCGCCGCCGCCTGGCCGGCCGGCACCGGCGTGACGGGCCGGCCCAGCCCCGCCCCGGTG
>JANXWR010000008.1 GCA_025351025.1 Burkholderiales bacterium
CAGCTTTGGCCAGTGGGACCCGAAGCAGCAGCGGCCCGAGTGCTGGGACCTTTACAACGCCTACCTGCATCCCGGCGAGCACCTGCGCGTGTTCCCGATCTCGAACTGGACCGAGCTCGACGTCTGGCAGTACATCGAGCGCGAGCGGCTCGCCCTGCCAAGCCTCTACTTCGCGCACGAGCGCGAGGTCGTGCGGCGCAACGGCCTGCTCGTGCCGGTCACACCGCTCACGCCGCCGAAGGCCGACGAGACCATCGAGACCCTATCGGTGCGCTTTCGCACCGTGGGCGACATCAGCTGCACCTGCCCCGTCGAGAGCACGGCGAAGACTCTGGCATCGATCATCGTCGAGACCGCCGGGGCCGACGTCACCGAGCGTGGTGCGACGCGCATGGACGACCAGACCTCCGAGGCGTCGATGGAACGGCGCAAAAGGGAGGGCTATTTCTGATGCCCTCACGCTCACTCTGTTCGCTGCCCCCCGAGGGGGCGCGTCCGACCTTGGGGCGGCCCGGCGGCCGGACGTTCTGATGACCGCTCGACTCCCCGATGCCGCGCTCGAAGACCGCGGCGTCCTCCGTCTCATCACCGCCGGCAGCGTCGACGACGGCAAGAGCACGCTGATCGGGCGGCTCCTCTACGACAGCCGCGGCATCCTCAAGGACCAGCTCGCGGCGCTGACGCGCGCCGCCGAGCGCCGGCCGGGCGCCGACGCGACGCTCGGCCCGGCGACGATCGACCTCTCGCTCCTCACCGACGGCCTCGAGGCCGAGCGCGAGCAGGGCATCACGATCGACGTCGCCTACCGCTACTTCGCAACGGCGCGGCGCAAGTTCATCATCGCCGACACGCCCGGCCACGAGCAGTACACGCGCAACATGGTGACCGGCGCGACCACCGCCGACGCCGCTGTGATCCTGGTCGACGCGACGCGCGTGCACGACGGCGAGCTGCTCGCGCAGACGCGCCGCCATGCCGCGCTGGTGCACTTGCTCGGCATCCGCCACGTCGCTGTCGCCGTCAACAAGATGGACCGGCTCGGCTTTTCGAAACCGGCGTTCGACGCCATCGTCGCTGCCTATGCCAGGCTGGCACAGCGGCTGGGCGCCGGCTCGTTCGCGGCCTTCCCGGTCTCCGCGCTCGAGGGCGACAACATCGTCGCGGCGAGCCATCGCGCGCCCTGGTATCAGGGGCCGACACTGCTCGAATGGCTCGAAAGCGTGCCCAGCACCTTCGACGAAGCCGACGCCGCGAGTGCGCCGCTGCGCTTTGCCGTGCAGCTCGCGCTGCGCGGCTTCGACCCGAGCTCGGGCGGCGCGCGTGGTTACGCCGGGCGCGTCGCCAGCGGGCGCGTCCACGTCGGCCAGGACGTCGTCGTGCAGCCGGGCGGCGCGCGGGCGCGCATCGCCTCGATCGAAACCTTCGACGGTGCGCTGGAGGAAGCGCATGCCGGGCACTCGGTTTCGTTGCGCCTCGACCGCGAGCTCGACGTCTCGCGCGGCGACTGGATCGTCGCCGAAGCGGCGCCGGCGCAGCTCGCCAGGCGCGTCCGCGCCGACCTCGCCTGGCTCGACGACGAGCCGGCCTTGCCCGGCCGCAAGTACTGGCTGCGCCACGGCACGCGCAACGTGCCGGCGCGGGTGCGCCGGGTCGAGTGCGTGCTCGACCTCGGTGCGGTCGAGTGGAGGCAAGCCTCGTCGCCCGACGTGACGCTGGCTCGCAACGACATCGCCAGCGTCGAGATCGAGACGCAGCAGCCGATCGCCTTCGACGCCTACGAAGACGTGCGCGCCGGCGGCGCCTTCGTGCTCGTCGATACGGTGAGCCACCGCACGGTCGCGGCGGGGATGATCCGCGGCGGCTGAGTCGGATCGCCCGGTCGGGGTCGAGGCAGCCCGCGCGACGCCTCGACTTCTATCTGACGTTCGCCTGTTCGAGCATCTGCGCGATCTCGGCATAGCCGCGCTCACGCGCCAGCTGCAGCGGCGTCTGGCCGGCGCGGTCGGCGAGGGCGGTGTTGGCGTGCGCCTTCAGCAAGGCGGCGACGGTCGCCTGGTGGCGTGCCTTGCCGTCGCCGAGCACGACTGCCTCGATCAGCGCCGTCCAGTGCAGGTTGTTGACATGGTCGAGCGGGGCGCCGGCGGCGATGAGCTGGCGCACCACGCCGTCGTGGCCGAGGTGGGCGGCGGCGATCAGCGCCGTGCCGTCGTAGCGGCTGGTCGCGAGCTTGGCGCTCGCGCCGAGCCCGAGCAGCGTGCGCAGGGTCTCTTCGTCGTCGGCGACGGCGGCGATCGTCACCGCATCGTAGCGGTCGCGGTCGAGCGCGGCGGTGTCGGCGCCGGCGCGGATCAGGGCGCGCACGGCTTGGCGCTGGCGGGCGAAGGTGGCGACATGCAGCGGCGTGCGCCCGTGTTCGTCGCGCGCAGCCAGCGCGGCCTTCGACGTGGCCAGGCGCTCGATGGTCGCGACGTCGCCATGCTGCGCGGCCGCATGCAGGCCGCGGTAGGCGGTGATCTCGGCGGGCGAGGGCGCGACCTGCGCTGACACGGGCAGCGCGACCAGCAACGATGCGGCGAGCGGCGCGGCGCGCCAGGCACGCTCGAATGCCGCGACGCCTCGACGGCGAAGCATGGCTACGACGGCAGGAAGTCGACCGGGTAGCTGACGACCATCTGGTTGACGTCCTTGGCGCCGAAGTCGAACTGGCGGATGCGCGCCAGGAGCTTGGCCTCGAGCTCGGGCGTTTTCAGGTCGCTCGATTCGATGCGCACCTCGATGACGTTGCCCTCGGGCGCGATGACGAGCTTGAGCACAACCTTGCCTTGCAGGCCCGGCTCCTCGCGCAAGGCGCGGTTGTAGATCGCGTAGATCGAGCCTTTGTTGCGCTCGAAGACGAGGCGCACGTCCTCGATCGAGCGCGACGCCTTGCCGCCGCCGCCACGCGTGACGTTGCCGCCGGCACCGTTGCCGCCCGGCCCGCCGCCGCCGCCGATACCGCTGCCGTTGCCGTCGCCGCGTCCGCGTGCGCCGCCGCCACCGGCACCGCCACCGCCACCGCCGCCGATCACCCCTTCGACCAGGGTCAGCGAGCGTCCGGCGAGCCCGCCGCCGCCGGTGTTCTTGCTGTAGGCCGCGGTGTTGATGCCGCCACTGCCGCCGGTCGCGTTCGAGGTGATGAGGGCGCGCGTCGGGATGCCGGCCTCGTTGCCGGCGCCGACGCCGACGCCGACGCTCGTGCCGACGCCGGGGCCTTGCTTGATCTCCTTCATCTGCACCGCGACCGGCGCGCCGTGCAGCTCCTGCAGCTCGTCCTTCATCGCCAGAAGGCCGATGCCGGCGGCCTTGCGCCGCGCCGCGTCGATCTCGCCGGGCGGCTTGTTCGGCAGCGGCACGCGCGCCTCGGGCACCACCGCTTCCTTGTTCAGGGCCACCTTGGCCGGCGCGCTCGGGCGCCGCGCCGCGGGCTTCTCGGGCTCGGGTTTCTTGCTCGCCACTTCGCGCTCGACCTGCGGCTTGACCGGGTCCGCCTTGGGCTTGACGACCACCGGCGGCGGTGGCGGTATCGCGTTCTCGATGAGCAGCTTGGCCATCGGTGCCGAAAGCTCCGACGGCTGGCTGCGGTCGGGCGTGTGCACCGGCAGCCAGGGCATGGCGATGAAGATCACGGCGCACAGCAGCAACACCCGCTGCGTGATGCGCCGGAAGCGGATCTCGTCGTCGGCCGCGAAGGTCCAGGGCAGGACCGGCGTGCGGAACGACACCATCGTGGCCGCGGCCCTCATATGGAAACCTCCGGGCTTCGCGCTGCGGTATTCGCCCTGGGAGTGGCCCGGCGGCTCATGCTTCCAGCCTCTGCCGGACCGCGAACGACACGTCGCTGAAGTTCGCGCGAGCGCCGGTGAACATGATCTTGCGCAGCAAGCGGTACGGGATGTCCTTGTCGCCCATGATCGTCAATCGCTTGCTGTCGGCTTCGTTTTCCTTGCGGATCACCTGCTTACTTGCCTGCAGCTCGAGCTCGGCCTTGAGCGGCAGGATCATGTCGCCTTCGGTGGCGAGCACGTCGGCCACCGAAGCCACCTTGCGCCCACCGACCAGGATCTCGGTGCCGCTGACGACAACGATCACCGTCTCGCGCGGCGCCTTCTCGGCCACCGACTCGGGCAGCTTGACCGCCTTCGGGCTCGGCAGCGTCTCGACGCCACCGGAGTTCGAGAGCAGGAAGAAGATCAGGATCGTGAACACGTCGATCAGCGAGACGAGGTTCATGTCGACCATCGTCTTGTTGCGGCCTTTGTGCTCGGCGCGGCGCTGGCGCGGGGTGAGGATCATGGTTTGCCCACCACCGCTTGCACGATCGGCGCATCGCCGATTGAGATGTTGGGGAAGAAGTCGGCCTTGACCACAGTCGTGCCGTTGGCGACATGGCCGGCGCGCACCGCGTCCATCACCTTGACCAGATTGTCGTAAGACGTGTTCGGCTCGGCCAGCACCGTTGCATCGAGCTTGTCGGGGAACTTGTTCTTGATCATCAGCATCGCCGCCGCCAGGGTGCGCACGTCGGGGCCGCTCGCATCGTTCTTGATCGGGTCCATGAGCTGGCCGCCGAGCTGGTCGTTGACCTCGACGGCGGTCGGCCGGATGATGATCTCGAGCTTGAGGTCGTCGGCCTTCAGGTCGCGGAGCTTTTCCGACGACTGCGCGGGCAGGCTGAGGTCGATCACCGACAGGCGCGTGAACACCGCCGTCGACAGCAGGAACGGCACCAGCACCACGATCAGGTTGATGAAGGCGGTGATCTCGAGATGGGCCGGCGTCTTGCGCAGGCGGCGAACTCTCATGATGCGGGCGGCTTACGCCTTGACTGACTGTTCGGCGCGGATGCGCTGAACGAGGTTGAGGAAGCTGATCTTCGCGCCTTCGAGGCCGTCGACGATCTCGCTCGTCTTCGCCTGCAGGAAGGCATGGATGAGCAGGAAGGGAATCGCAACCATCAGCGCGAACGCGGTGTTGTTCATGGCGATCGAGATCGACGCCGAGAGCATCTCGGCCTTTTCCGCCGGGTTGACCTGGGCCACCGCGGTGAAGCCCTTGATCAGGCCGATGATGGTGCCGAGCAGGCCGACCAGCGTGATGACGTTGGCGAAGGTGGCGATGTAGTGGGTGCGCTTCTCGAGGCGCGGCACGATCTCCATCATGCCTTCTTCCATCGCCGCGTCGTAGTCCTCACGGCGGCCCGGGCTCTGCATGCGCACCAAGCCGTAGTTGACGATCTTGCCGACGGCCGCGTCGGAGTGGGCGGTGACGCCGGCCACGTCCTTGAACTGGCCTTTCTGCAGCATCGGCAGCACCTCGGCCCAGACCTTGCGGTTCTGGCTTCGCGCTTTGGTGAGGAAGACGAAGCGCTCGATGGCGATCGCCACGCCGAGGGCCATGATCGTTGCGCTCGGGTAAATGAACAAGCCGCAATCCTGAAAGAACTTGACGATCGTGCTGAAGGCATCCATGAGCTATCTCCGATGAAAACGATGAATCCGGTGGAAAGGAATAGAGGTCACTTGGTGGTGGGCTTGGTGGCTGCCGCGGCGGCGGGCGCACGCGCCTGCGCCTGCGCGTCGTACTGCACCTGTCGGCGGAACACGTCGCGATCGACCGGCGCGAGCGCCTCGTCGAGCACGCTCACGGGCGGCCGGCCGTTGAGGTCGCCGGGTATGGGTTTCTTCCAGGGCACGATGTAGAGCACCTTCGGCAACTCGCGGTTGCCGATGATCTGGGTGCGCTCGAGGTCGGCCCGGTCCTGCGTCGGCGCCGAGGCGGGGGCTGCCGCAGGAGTGGGCGCAGTGGCAGGCGCGGCGAACGCGCTCACGCTTCCGGCCAGGGCCACGACTTGCCTGTCGATCGTCAACCGATGCGGCTTCATTCCTTCTCCTTCCGGCTCACGGTGATCGGCGCCGGCTTCCTGTTCTTGAGGTCGGCCACCCATTTGGTTACCGTTGGATCGCCGCTCGGCGAGAGCAACAGGTAGCGGCCGTACAGCTCGAGGGCGCGTTGCCCGTCGCCGAGGTAGAGGTCGTAGAGGATGCCGAGATTCAGCGTCGACGCGGCGTAGTTCGGGTCGAGCGCGATCGCCTTGTCGTAGGCGTCGTGCGCTTGTCTGAACTTGCCCTGCAGCCGATACGTGACACCGAGCTGGTTCCAGTACACCGGCTGGCGCGGGCTCAGGCGCACCGCAGCCTCCAGCTCGGCCGCCGCCTCGGGCAGCTTGCCGGCCTGGCGATAGATCAGGCCGAGGTTGGCATGCGGGCCGCCGAGCTCGGGATGGGCCAGCGAGAGGTTGCGAAAGCCACGCTCGGCGTCGGCGTTCTGGCCGGCGCGCAGAGCGCGCGCGGCATCGTCGAAGGCGCGCTGCGATTCGGCGCTGACCGGCACGTCGGCGGGCGCTGCGGTCGACACCGCCGGTGCCGATGCCGCGGCGCTCGCCGTGGCGGGGCGTGCCGAGCCTGCCGCGGCCGGCGTCGACGCGCCCGCTGTCGGCATGATCGCGTCGCGAACCGCCTTGATCGGCTCCATCACCGTCGTGCAGCCGGCGGCGCCGGCGAGCAGCGCGGCGGCGGCCAGGCGCGCGCTCAGATCAGCGAATCGCATCGACGACTCCTTCGACCCGTTCGAGCTTGCCGTAGCGCACCGGGCGCAGCTCGCGCAGCGCCTCGAAGCTACTCTGCACCCATTTGTCGTAGACGCCGGTCGCGGCGCGGCGCGCGTTGACCTCGTGCAGCTCGGTCGCCTTCTCCTCGAACGGGAAGGCCTGTTCCTCGAGCAGCACGTTGTACTGCTCGAGCTCGATCTTGCTCAGCCTCTTCGGCCGCTCCGAGCTCATCATGGCCTTGCCCATGTCGCGATAGACGGTGGCGATGCGGTAGGTGGCGGCGGTGGAGACGTCGGCCACGCCGTAGTCGGCGGCCACGGCATAGGCCTTGAGCGCTTCTTCCATCTTCGTTTTCTTCAGGCGCAGTTGCCGCTGCAGCGGCTCGGTCAGCGCGACCTTGCGGTACTCGGCGGCGACCGGCTCGGCCATCGCCAGCGCCGCGGTGGCGCCAAGGTAGCGGGTCCGGTCGGTGCGGGCGCCGCCGCCGTTCTGGTCGGCGTTGAAGATGTCCTTCATCAGCGCCGCCTCGCGTACCGGGTTGCCGTCGGCGACGGCAAGCTTGGCCAGGCGCCAGCGCGCCTCGACCGCGGGCTCGAGCGGCTGCGGGTTCTTCGCCAGGTAGCGCTCGTAGGCCTTGGTCGCGTTCGGCCGCGACCCGGCCTTCTCGTACAGCTCGGCGGCCTGCCAGAGCGCGTCGCGGCTGATCTTCGGATCGGGGCTGGTACTGGCGAGGCGCTCGAACTCGCCGGCGGCGCCGGCCCACTGGCCCTTCTCGAGATAGGCGACGGCAAGCTTGCCGCTCACCTCGCCCTGCAGCGGATGGTTGGGGAAGCGCTGGCGAAAGTCTTCGAGCGTGCGCGCCGCGCCGTCCCAGTCCTTCAGAGCGATCAGCGAGGCGGCAGCGTCGTACTGCGCGTTGGCGCGGATGCTCGACTGCGGCGCGACGGTGCCGACGCGCGCGAAGTGGCCCACCGCCTCGCGCGTCTGGCCGGCGGCGCGCGCCTGCTCGCCCTGCTTGTAGATCGATGCGGCCTGGCGCTCGACCAGGTCGTTGCGCGCCGTGTCCCTGTCGGGCGTCAGCTTCAGCACCTCGGCGTAACCCTTCTCGGCGCGGTCGAAGGCGTTGGCCTCGAACGAGGTGTGCGCGAGCACGGTCCAGGCGACGCGGCGCTGCGCATCGGCGGCCGGCGGCTGCAGGTCGAGCACGCGCTGAGCGACGCTCGCCGCCTGCTCGCCGTCCTTCAGCACGTAGAGCTTTTCGGCGGCGTCGGCGAGCACCGGGCCGGCGCGCACGTCGGTCGGATAGTCGGTGGCGAAGCGCAGCGCGCTGGCGACGCTGGTGCGCTGCAGTGCCGGCACCTCGGCGGCCGGCGCCTTCTTCTGCTGCTGCGCGTAGGCGAGCAGGGCGGCGTAGCCGGCGTCGGCGCTCTTGGCGTGCGCCGGATAGCCGTAGGCGGTCTTCTCGTACTCGACGCTGGCCTCGGCGAAGCGCGCGTCCTCGAACAGCAGCTCGGCGAGCAGGAAGTTGTTCTGCGCCGCCGCCGGGTCCTTGGGGAAGGACTCGAGGTACTCGCGGTACCAGCGCACCGCTTCCTGGTAGTCGGCCGTCGCCTTGCTCTTCTGCGCGCTTGCGTGATAGTAACGGGCCAGCTCGGCGAGGTGGGTCTTGACGAGGGGTTGAGCCCGTTCCCAGCCTTCCGGGTTGGCGCTGCGGAACTCGCCCTTCAGGCCGTAGCGGGCGACGTATTCCTTCTTCGCTTCGAGGGCGAGGTTGGCGAAGCCGGTGCGCTCGTAGATCTCGATCACGCGCGCCTGCAGCACGGGCGCCTGCGCGTGCAGCGGATGCAGCCGCGCGAACAGGCTGAAGGTGTCGGCCGCGTCCTTGGTCCGCTCCTGCTTGATGTAGAGCTCGCCGAGCTGCTCGTAGACGCGAAAGTCTTAGCTCTGTCGCGCCGGCGAGTCGATGTAGTCGGGGATGCTCTC
>JANXWR010000033.1 GCA_025351025.1 Burkholderiales bacterium
GTCGGCGGCTACACCTGGGAGCAGAACCGCGCCGATGCCGAGGTGCTCGCCGAGATGCTGTGGGCGATCTACAGCTGCCCGATCCCGGTGGTCGCGCGCATCCATGGCGATTGTTACGCGGGCGGGCTCGGCATCGCTTCGGTCTGCGACATCCGCGTCGCCGCCGACGTCGCCACCTTCTGCCTCAGCGAGGCGCGCCTCGGCCTCCTGCCGGCGACGATCAGCCCCTACGTCGTGCGCGCCATGGGCGAGCAGGCGGCGCGCCGCTACTTCGTCACCGCCGAGCGCTTCAGCGCCGCCGAGGCAAAGGCGATGGGCTTCGCGCACGAGGTCTGCGCCGCCGACGAGCTCGACGCCAAGGTCGACGCCAAGGTCGACGCCATCGTCGCCGCGATCGTCGCCAACGGGCCGATGGCAACGCGTGCCTGCAAGCAGTTGGTGCAGGACGTCGCCGGGCGCGAGATCACGCCGGCACTGCGCGCCGAGACGGCACGCCGCATCGCCGACATCCGCGCCAGCGCCGAGGGCAAGGAAGGCGTTGCCGGTTTCCTGGAAAAGCGCAAGCCGGCATGGCTGCTGCCATGAATCTCGACCTGTCCCACCTCATCGCCATCGCCGCCGCGCTCGGCTGGGCGAGCGGCCTGCGGCTGTATTCCGTCGTCTTCTTCACCGGCGCCGCCGGTGCGCTGGGCTGGGTCGATCTGCCGTCGGGCCTGCACCTGCTCGAGAGCCCGTGGCTGCTGGGCGCGAGCGGCGTCATGCTCTTCGTCGAGTTCTTCGTCGACAAGATTCCCGGCCTCGACAGCGTCTGGGACGCGCTGCACACGCTGATCCGCATTCCCGCCGGCGCCGTGCTCGCCGCAGCGGTGTTCGGCGGCGACCACGCGACCTGGACGACGATCGCCGCGCTGCTCGGCGGCACGCTCGCGGCGACCAGCCACATCGCCAAAGCGACGACCCGCGCCGCTGCGAACACGTCGCCTGAGCCGATCTCCAACATCGCCCTGTCGCTGCTCGGCGACGGCCTGGTGCCGTTCGCGCTGTGGCTCTCTTGGACGCATCCGGTCGCCTTCTTCGTGGCGCTCGCACTGTCTCTCGTCGTCATGGTCGCGACGATCTGGATGCTGGGGCGATTCCTGAGACGCGCCGCCAGCGCGGTCGCCCTGCGCTATCGTCGTCCGATGCCTCCTGCCGCACATATCGGGATGAATCGATGAGCTCATTGCCGAGCAAGGTCATCTTGGTCGACGTCGGGCCGCGCGACGGGCTGCAGAACGAGAAGCAGACGGTCGATGCGGCGGTCAAGATCGAGCTCGTGCATCGCTTGCAAGCGGCCGGGCTGAGCGAGATCGAGGTCACCAGCTTCGTCAGCCCGAAGTGGGTGCCGCAGATGGCCGACAACGCCGCCGTGCTCGCCGGCATCGTGCGCCAGCCCGGCGTGCGCTATTCGGTCCTGGTGCCGAACATGAAGGGGCTCGACGCCGCGCTCTCGGCGCCGCGCGACCAGTGGCCCGACGAGATCGTCGTCTTCGGCGCGGCGACCGAGGTCTTCAGCCGGCGCAACATCAACTGCTCGATCGCCGAGAGCGTCGAGCGCTTCCGGCCGGTCGTCGCCGCGGCGCAGGCGCAAGGCATCAGGGTGCGCGGCGCCGTCTCGGTGGCGCTCGGCTGCCCGTATCAGGGCGAGGTGTCGGCCGACGAGGTCGAGCATGTCGTCAAGTTGTTGAAAGAGATCGGCGTCGACCATTGCGGCATCGCCGACACGATCGGTGTCGGCACGCCGAAGAAGGTGCAGGCGGCGCTCGAGCGGGCGCTCAAGCACTATACCGTCGCCGAGGTGAGTGGCCATTTCCACGACACCTATGCGCAGGCGATCGTCAACGTTTACGCCGCGCTCGAAGTCGGCATCGCGACCTTCGATGCCAGCATCGCCGGCCTTGGCGGCTGCCCCTACGCGATGGGCGCCACCGGCAATGTCGCGACCGAAGACGTCGTCTTTCTGCTCCAGGGGCTGGGCATCGAGACCGGCATCTCGCTCGACGGCCTGGTCGACGCCGCCGCGTTCATCTCCGGCGTGCTCGGCAGGAAGCCCGTCTCGCGCTCGGCCAACGCCCTGCTCGCCAAGCGGGCCAGCTTGTCATCCTGAGCAAAGCGAAGGATCTCGGCCAGCGAGGAGATTCTTCGCTTCGCTCAGAATGACGTTGTCTGGTTCGACGCCGGCTGGCTCGGCCAGGCCAGCACGTCGCGGTGCACCGGGTTGCGGCGCAGTAAGCTCTCGGGAAAGTCCGGCGGTACGGAGTTCTGCGCGCGCTCGTTCAGCCACGCCGCGGCTGATCGCGCGTGCCGGTCGGCGTCGTCGGCCCGGCCCGCGCACTGCAACGCCTTCGCCAGCCAGAGTCCGCAGTGCGGCGTCCAGGCGCCGAGTTCGCCCTTTTCCAGCTCGCGCTCGGCGCGGCCGACGCTCGCCAGGGCCGCGGCGAAGTCGCCGGATCGGGCGAGCAGCCAGGCGAGCAGCGAATGCAGCGGCGTCAGCTGCTCGCGCAGGTCGTGGGCCTGGCTTTGCACGATCAAGGCGGCGCAGGACTCGGCCTGCAGGTCCGGGTCGCTCGCCTGTCCGGCGATCAGCGCCAGCCGGCACGCCTGCATCAGGTTCTCGGCGCCGAGGGTATCGACGACGACGGTGGCCGTTTCGATGGCGCTGCCCACCGCCAGGCTGTAGCGCCAGCGCAAGGCGACCGCCCGCTGGCGCTGGCGCACCGAGTGTCTCGATACCATGGCGAAGGCCTCGACGTGGCGATGCGCGAGGTCCGGTCGTCCGAGGTCCAGATAGATGTCGGCCAGCACCGACGCGAGCAGCTGCTCGGGGTACTTCTGTGCGCCGAGGCGCTCCGTCGATTCGTTGGCGACCGCTAGCGCGGCGTCCCAGTGACCGCAGCGACGCTCCACGTCGGCGATGTTGCGTGCGATCGACGCGAGCTCGGCGCCGATCATGTCGGTGCCACGCAGCGCCTCGAGCCCGCGCGCGAGCGTGAGCCGCGTGGCGCCGACGTTGCCGAGATGCAGCTCGCCGTCGGCCTGTCGCACCATCAGCATGGCCAGCAACTTCGGCGAGCCCGAGTCGAGCACGCGCTGCAGCTCTTCGCGCTGCCGGTCGAGGGCGATTCGGGCCTGGCCGGTCCAGAGCAGGATGGTGTGAATGTTCAGCTCGATGGCGAGCGCGCGCGCTTCGCGGCCGACGCTGCGATGCAGCGCGACGGCCGCGGCGAAGTGCTTCGCCGCATCGTGGAGATGGCCGTCGTGGGTCGTGTACACGCCCTTGCTGAAGCGGCACTCGGCCTCGATGACGCGGTCGGCGCTGTCGATCGCCATGGCGAGCGCGCCGTCGATGCGATCGCGGCAGGCGGCGTGGTCGCCGCGCTGGTGAAACCCGACGATGCGCAGGAACGCGACGCGGGCCCGCTGCGACGGCGTGCGGGCCAGAGGCTCGAGCCGATCGACCGTCTGCTCGAACTCGGTCGAGGGCCCGATTTCGGTGATCGACTCGGCGCAGTCGAAGAGCAGGGCGAACGCCACGTCCGCCCGGCCGCGCGAGAGCTCGATCGACGCGGCCCGGCCGTAGGCATCGCGCGCCTCGCGGCTGCGCCCGAGCTGCCAGGCCTGACGGGCGGCTGTGGCCAGAAGCGGCGCCGCCGCCGCTTCGTCGCCGGCGCACAGCCAGTGATGGGCCAGCCGCGCCGCGCCGGCGCCGCGCTGTGCGAGGTAGGCGGCGACGCGGCCATGCAGGACGCGCGCAATCGGCTGCGGCAGCAGGCGATGCGCCGCCTCGCCGATCAGATCGTGCATGAAGCCGCGCGCATCGAGCAGGCCCTGCCGCTCGAGCGCGTGCCAGGCGTCGGCCAGCTCGAGCACGTCGCGCCGGCTCACCGCCGCCGCCAGTTCCGGGTCGAAGTCGTTGCCGGCGACCGCGGCGATGCGCACCACGAGCAGGCCGTCGGCCGGCAGCGCGAGGAGGCGCTGCTCGAGCAGCTCGGTCACGCGCGCCGGCGCTTCCAGCTTGTCGGCGCTCAGACTGACCGTGTTTCTCCAGAGCGTGTCGGATCGTCTCGAGCAGATGCAGCGGGTTGCCGTCGATGCGGCGCACCAGGGCCGCCGCCACGGCCCGCGCATCGACTGTCGGCAGTGCCAGCGATTCGACGAAGGGTTCGATCGCCGCGGCATCGAGCGGTTGCAAGGGCAGGACGATCGCATCGCTGCGCTTGCCCAGGCTGGCGATGCGCCGGGCCGCGGGATCGCCTTCGACGCGCGAGGCAAAGCCGAAATGCAGGCCGGCGAGCGCCGGCCAGTCGAGCAGCTCCTGCCAGGTGTCGACGCTCGCGTCGTCGGCGAATTGCAGGTCGTCGAGGACGAGGCCGCCGAGGCCATGCTGACGGGCGGCGCGCAACAGGTCGGCGAGCATCGGCACCGCCGACTGCACGCTCGGCGCACGGTCTTCCCCGGGTCCCGACATCAGCGCCTTGAAGCGCGCACGAGCGGGCACCGCGCCGAGAGCGGGCCAGCGCTCGCTCAGGCGATGGACCAGGCGATCGACGGTGGCCAAGGGCACCTTGTCGTCGCCCGGGCGGGCGCGCAGCACCAGCATGCCCGGCTGCGCATCGGACATCGCGTCGAGCAGCCGGCTCTTGCCCGCGCCGGCTTGCCCGGCGACGATGAAAAGCCGTCCTGCGGACCAGGCACTGGCGAGCTCGCTCAGCTCCGTCTCGCGGCCGATGAGCTGCGGCGGACGCAGCGCCGAAGCCGGCAAGGCTTGGCCTGGCAGCCAGGTGTGCGGATGCGCCTGCTCGATGGTCTGCAACAGCGCCAGCGTCTCGCTCGAGGGGCGCGTGCCGACCTCGTCCTTGAGCGTGCGCTCGCAATGATCGAAGGCGAGCAGGGCGGCGGCACGGTCGCGGCGCAGGTAGTGCAGGCGCATCAGGTGGCGATGCGCCGCTTCGCTCAGCGTGTCGAGCTGCAGCAGGGCTTGCGCCACGGGCAGCGCGGCGGCGAGCTCGCCGGCGTTCTCGAGAGCGCGGGCGCGCGCTTCGAGGTCGCGCCGCTGGACGCCGACGCGACGCTCGCGCTGATCGTGCAGCCAGCGGTTCAGGTCCGGCGCATCCGGAAACTGCAGGTCACCGAGCACGCCGACCGCGGCGCCCAGATCGTGCTGTACCGCTTCGGTCAGGCGCAGCGCGGTGCCTCCGCTGACCAGCTCGCCGCAGTGCTTCTTGAGGTGAAAGAGGCGCTGGCGCAAGGTATTGCGCGCCGCCTCGGGCTCGCTGCCGGGCCACAGCAATTCGGCCAAGCGTGCCCGCGGCGTTGGGCCCTCGAGCGCCAGCCACGCCAGCAATGCGGCGTCGCGCGGCGCGAGTGCGCTGCTCGAACCGTCGGCG
>JANXWR010000036.1 GCA_025351025.1 Burkholderiales bacterium
ATGCTGTCGGCGACCTCGAGCAGTACCCCCTGTTCGCTGAAGTAGCGGCGCAGGATTCGCAGCGCCGGGGAGCCCGGCTCGCATTGCAGGTTGGCGGCGTCGTCGCCATCGAGGACCACGGCCTGCAGTTCCTGCTCTACGCGTTGGATCGTGAGCTTGTATTCGCGTTCGATCAGCACGTAGACCGCCGTCTTGCGCTCGCGCAGCTTGCCTTCGATTCCCTTCAGCTGCGGATTGAGATAGAGACGGGTGATGCAGATGGGTCGCCCGGGC
This sequence comes from Burkholderiales bacterium, assembly GCA_025351025.1. Taxonomy (GTDB): domain Bacteria; phylum Pseudomonadota; class Gammaproteobacteria; order Burkholderiales; family Burkholderiaceae_C; genus Schlegelella_A. The sequence continues at coordinate 274 of JANXWR010000036.1, forward strand.
TTGCGGCTGCGGTCGACGGCAGGGACGTGGTGGCGCAGGCCCATGGCGTAGATCCACTCCTCGCCGGGTTCGGCGGCGAAGTCCCGCGCCATCGCCTTGGTGAGTCCGACCTTGCCGACGTAGATCAGCCGCAGCTCCGTATCCTGCGCGTACTGCAACAGGTCGCGGACGGAACTGAGGTCGTGGCTGTAGCGAGCGTCGCCTGGCAAGGCGATCACGATGGTGCCGATGCGTTGGCGCCGCGTCACGAGGCCCGCCGTCGAGAGCAGGCGCACGGCAGCGCGGGCCGTGAAGCGGCTGACCTGGAACTGCTCGCACAGCTCCAGCTCGGTGGGCAGGCGCGCACCGATAGGGTAGTGGCCATCCGTGATCGCCTGCCGCAGCCGGCTCGCGATGCGTTGATAGATCGGCTGGCCATCCTCGGACGAGGCCTCGGCGGGTTTGCTCCCCATCGCGGTCGTGCTCAGGCGCTTCTTGCCGAGGCTGCGGCGAACGACCTCGACCGCGGGACGCTGCTTGCGACTTCGAGGCGCGCTTTCGGGTACTCGTTTCATCGGACCTCATTTTCCGGCTTCGGCAACAGTACCGTGTCCGGACAGAGCATGGCAAGCCGCTGCCATCATCGTCGCATCCACCGAGCACATCTCGAAAGTTGCTTCCCAGTGTGCCTGGGGCCAGTCTTCCTGCGGCCCGCTTGACAACGCCTGGAACGAAGCTAAGAATGTCCGGACAATAACTCATGCGAGTTCGTGAAAACGATAAGTCGAATGGCAGAGGCAAGGACACCGACGGAGGGGTTCAACCCGCGCTCCATGCTCTTCGTCTCGGGCGAAAGCGCGGAGCGCTTTCCCAAGGCGATCCATGCGGGAGCCGACGCCGTGTGCATCGACCTCGAGGACGCCGTTCGCCCGGAGCGCAAGGAGGACGCGCGCGGCCAGGTCCTGAAGTGGCTGGCCGCGCGGGGGCCGAGCCCTGCGGGGAGCATTCCGGCGATCGGCCTCCGGCTCAATGGCGTTCGCACCGTTGCGGGGCTGCGCGACGTCGTCGCGTTGATCGACTCTGCCGTTCACGTCGACTTCGTCCTGTTGCCCAAGGTCGAAGATGCCTCTGACGTCCAATGCCTGCAGGCCTGGGTCGGCGCCCGGTTCGGTTGCGTAATCGCGCTGGTCGAGACGCCTCTGGGTGTGGAGCGTGCCGCTGTGATCGCGCGTGCCGGCGGAAAGCTTGCGGCACTGATGCTGGGCGGCGCCGATCTGTCGGCGGAACTCGGCGCCCAGTTCGGCTGGGACGGGTTGCTGCACGCGCGCGGTCGCATCGTCAACGCGGCGAAGGCGGCGGGGCTGCAAGCCTGGGACGTGCCGCACATCGACATCGCCGACGCCGAGGGGCTGGTCAGCGAAACGCGTCGCGCGCTCGCCCTCGGGTTCGACTGCAAGACCGCCATTCACCCCAAGCAGGTGGCTCGGATTCACGAGGCCTTCGCCCCGAGCGCCGAGGATGCAGCGTGGGCCGGACTGCTGTTGCAGGCCGTGCCGGACGGGCGTGACCGCGGCGCCTTTCTATTCCAGGGGCGCATGGTCGATGGACCGCTGCTGCGCAAGGCCCGGCGCATCGACCAGCGTTCAAAGCTTTCACGAAACCAGAAATAGATCGAGGACACCACATGGTCCAGACTTCCAAGCCGATCGGCCAGCAGCGCTACCGCGAATCCTTCGGCCGTCACTACGAGGATTTTCAGGTCGGCGATGTCTACGAACATCGGCCCGGGCGCACGATCAGCGAGGCCGACAACACTTGGTTCACGCTGCTGACGATGAACACCCACCCGATGCACTTCGACGCGGAATACGCGAAGGCGAGCGAGTTCGGGAAATGCATCGTCTGCAGCCCGCTGACGGTCGCGCTGATGGTCGGTATGAGCGTCAGCGACGTCAGCCAGAAAGCGATCGCCAACCTCGGCTGGACCGACATCAAGCTCACCTTCCCGCTCTTCGCGGGTGACACGCTGTACGCGGAGTCCGAGGTAATGGAAAAGCGCGAATCGGCCTCGCGCCCGGGTGCGGGTCTCGTCACCGTCAAGACGATCGGGACCAACCAGGATGGCAAGGTCGTCTGCACCTTTACGCGGACGATGCTGATCGCCAAGCGGGGCCACAGCGTCGAGGACAAGGTCAACTACTGAGGCGGCACCTGCCATGAGCGAGAACGCAAGCAGCGACGACGAGCAGGCCTTCGTCGACGCGGTCGAGACCTGGGTCGAGAAGGAATTGCGCCCGGTGGCGCGCAAGTTCGATCTCGCCGACGAGTATCCGCACGAGGTGGTCGAGCAGATGAAGGAGCTCGGCCTCTTCGGCGCGACGATCGGAGAAGCCTACGGCGGTCTCGGGCTTTCGGCCTGGACGTACGCCCGAATCGTCGTCAAAGTTGCTTCCGTCTGGATGGCGCCGTCCGGGATCTTCAACTCGCACCTGATCATGGCCTCGGCGATCGAGCGCAACGGCACCGAGGCGCAGAAACAGGATTACCTGCCCCGCATGGCCCGCGGCGAATACCGCGGCAGCATCGGCCTCACCGAGCCCAACGCCGGCTCCGATTTGCAGGCGATCCGCACCGTCGCCAAGGCCGACGGCGACGACTACGTCGTCAACGGCAGCAAGACCTGGATCACGAACAGCCTGCATGGCCACGGCACGCTGCTCCTCGTCAAGACCGACCCGACTGCCGAGCCCCGTCACAAGGGCATGAGCCTGCTGCTGGCCGACAAGGGGCCCGGGTTCAACGTCGTCGGCAAGCTGAAGAAGATGGGCTATCGCGCGATCGACACCTGCGAGCTGACGTTCGAGAACTACCGCGTGCCGCGGGCCAAGCTGCTCGGCGGCGTCGAAGGCAAGGGTTTCGTCCAGACCGCGGGCGGCCTCGAGCTGGGTCGCATCAACGTCGCGTCGCGCGGCGCGGGCATCGCCGAAGGCGCGTTGAAGCTCGCGCTGCGCTACGCCCAGGAGCGCGAGGCCTTCGGCAAGCCGATCTGGCAGCACCAGGCGGTGCAGCTGAAGCTGGCCGACATGGCGACGCAAGTCGAGGGCGCCAAGCTGCTGATCCGTCAGGCAGCGACGAAGTACGACCGCGGCGAGCGCTGCGACCTGGAAGCTGCGATGGCCAAGCTCGCCGGTTCCGAGGCCGGCGCGGCCTGTGCGCAGGAGGCGATGCGGATCTTTGGCGGCTACAGCTATTCGGTCGAATACGACATCGAGCGCTTCTATCGCGATGCGATGCTGATGTGCATCGGCGAGGGCACCAACGAGATCCTGCGCCAGGTGATCGCCAAGCAGCTGGTCGACCGGAACCGCATCTGATGGAAAGCGCCGCACGATGAAGGCTCTGCCGCTGCAAGGCTTGCGCGTCCTGAGCGTGGAGCAGTACGGCGCCGGCCCGTTCGGCTCGATGCAGCTCGCCGACCTCGGCGCCGAAGTCATCAAGCTCGAGAACCCGCGCGACGGCGGTGACGTCTCGCGCGCCACCGGTCCGTATTTCCTCGGCGAAGGCGACAGCCAGTTCTTCCAGTCCTTCAACCGCAACAAGAAGAGCCTGACCCTCGACCTGAAGAGCGACGACGGGCGCCGGGTGTTGCGCAGCCTCGCGGCCGGCGTCGATGCGGTGATGAACAACCTGCGGGGCGACCAGCCCGCGAAGCTCGGCCTCACCTACGACGCGCTCGGCGATGTCAAGCGATCTCTCGTCTGCGTTCATCTCTCGGCCTATGGACGCGACAACGAGCGCGCCGGCTGGCCCGGCTACGACTTCCTGATGCAGGCCGAAACCGGCGCGATGGACCTGACCGGCGAGCCCGACGGGCCGCCTTCGCGGATGGGACTCTCGGTCGTCGACTACATGACCGGCACGACGACCGCGATGGCGTTGCTTGCCGCGGTTTTCGGCGCACAACGCTCGGGCGTCGGCGCCGACGTCGACGTTAGCCTCTTCGACGTCGCCCTCGCGCAGCTCGCCTATCCGGCGACCTGGTTCCTCAATGCCGGGCACGCGACCCGCCGCATGCCCCGGTCCGGCCACCCGTCGACCGTGCCCTGCCAGCTGGTTCGCACGCAGGATGGCTGGCTCTTCGTGATGTGCATGACGGACAAGTTCTGGCGGGCGCTGGCCGAAGGCGTGGGTCACGCCGACTGGGTCGCCGACCCGCGCTTCGACAGCGCAGCGCGCCGTCGGGAAAACCGGCAGGTGCTGAGCGATCTTCTCGACGCCGTCTTCTCGACCCGGCGCACCGGGTCGTGGCTCGACGAGCT
>JANXWR010000046.1 GCA_025351025.1 Burkholderiales bacterium
GTGCTGTCGCGCGCCGCGGATGCGGATGACGCCGGAGCTCATCGGGAAGGGCTTTCGGGGAGGGAGCGGAGCATTCTAGGGAGAGCGGCTCGGCCCTTGCGGGATGTCTCGTAAAGACCGTGCCGGGAGATGTGGCGAGAATCGGCGCGCCATGGACAAGGACGCATGCAACCGCAGTCGATACGCGCCCGGCGATGCCGCCGGACACTACGAGGCTGGTTCCTGCGCGCCAATCACGCCGAGGGGCCGCAAGCACACCGATTCGTATGCCTGGAGCCAGGTCGCTGGCTTCGACGGTGCCGCCGACGCCTTTCTCGAATGCTCGACGGCACGGCTGAAGATCAGGCCGTTCTGGACGCCGCCGATGACCGTCGCCGTGCTTCGCCTCGACGGCCGCGAGATCCGTCTGAACGGCCTCGCGCAGGCCTTGAGAGCCGACGGTGCCTTCGCATTTCCGAGCTGGCGGTTCGCGTCGCGCAGCGACGGCATTGCCGTGTCGACGTCGATCCACGCGCCGGCCTCCGCCTTCGTCGGGCTCGCCTACGCCAACTCGCCGGGCGGCATCAAGACCTGCCTCAACACCAAGCTGGCGACCTGCGAGCTGACGATCGAAGAAGCGGGCCGGCCCTTGCGAAAGCTCGCCTCGCGACATCGCGCCGCGTTCGAGATCCTGACCGACCGGCCGGACCATGGCGTCGCGGTGGTCGCCTGAACCGCGGCCGACAGACGCGCACGGGCGCAGCTAGACTGGGTCGATTGCTTCACCCCGCCACGCCATGAAGATCGAGTTCGTTTCCGATGTCGCCTGCCCATGGTGCGCCGTCGGCCTGCATTCGCTGGAAAAGGCGATCGCCGAGGTCGGCGACGCGATTCCCGTCGAGCTCCATTTCGAGCCCTTCGAGCTCAACCCGGCGATGCCGCCGGAGGGCGAGGACGCGATCCGCTACCTCTCGAAGAAATACGGTGCACCGCCCGAGCAGCTCGCCAAGTCGCGCGCCGCGATCCGCGAGCGCGGCGCGGCGGTCGGCTTCGAGTTCGGCGAACGGCCCTGGGTCTGGAACACCTTCGACGCGCATCGGCTGCTCTACTGGGCCGGCCTCGAAGGCGAGGACAAGCAGCGCGCCCTGAAGCACGCCTTGCTGAGCGCGTATCACACGCGGGCCGAGAACCCGGGCTCGCGCGAGGTGTTGCTCCGCCTGGCCGGCGAGGTCGGCCTCGACGTCGGTCGGGCACGCACCATCCTCGACTCCGACGAGTACGCGAGCGAGGTGCGCGAGCGCGAACGCTTCTGGCAGGAGCGCGGCATCCATTCGGTACCGGCGGTGGTGATCGACGGCCGCCACCTCATCTCGGGCGGGCAGCCGCCCGAGGTCTTCGCGCAGGCGCTGCGCCAGATCGCCGCCGCGGCCTGATCGCAGCACCGCGACGCCCGGTCACACAATCGCAGGTCGTGGCCGGTCGAGCCGCGATAAAGTCGCCGCCCATCGCCTTTCTTCCGAGGAGCCGCTCCGTGCCGATCCGACCTTCGATGCTCGCCCTCGCCTGCCTGGCCGCGCCCGCACTGGCCTTCGCCGCGAAATGGGAAAAGGTCGGCGACGCCGGCCCGGTCTCGGTCTATGTCGACAAGGAAAGCGTGCGGCGCGTCGGCACCGACACGCGCGCCCAGCTCGAGTGGCGTTGGACCCGGCTCACCGACGTGCCGGGCGCCGACCCGCCGAAGCAGTACCGCCTGGAGCGGCAGTTGCAGATCACGAACTGCGGCAACCGCAGCTACGCCGTCGCCGAAGGCACGCGCTACGCCGACGACCGCGGTCTCGACCCGGTCTCGAGCTACAAGTACGACGAATCGGCCCTGCCCTACAGCGTGCCGACGCCGCGCACCGTGCGCGACCTGGTCGTGACCTACGTCTGCGCCGTCGAGCCGGCGAAGAAGTGAGCGCCGGGGCGATGGCCGCCACGCTCGAAACCCTGCTCGCGGTGGGCGACGACGCCGCCCCCGCCCTCTCGGCGCCGGGCCGACCGACGCTGACGCACGGCGCGCTGCGCCAGCTCGTCGCGGCGACGCTGGCGAAGCTCAACGCCGCCGGCGCCGGGCGCAACGACCGGGTCGCCATCGTCCTCGACAACGGGCCCGAGATGGCGGCCTGCTTCATCGCCTGCGCCGCCGGCACCGCGAGCGCGCCGCTCAATCCGGCGTACCGCGCCGACAAGTTCGAGTTCTACCTGTCGGACCTGAACGCGAAGCTCCTCATCGTCGCCGCCGGCAGCACCTCGCCGGCCGTGGCGGTGGCGCAAAAGCTCGGTGTCGGCATCGTCGACCTCGTCGTTGCCGAAGGCGCGCCTGCGGGCAGCTTCACGCTGGCGCCGCGGACTGCACCGGCCGCCGATGCCGCGGTGCCGTCCGCGCACGACGGGTACTCGGCGCCGACCGACACCGCGATGGTGCTGCACACCTCGGGCACGACCTCGCGGCCGAAGATCGTGCCGCTGTCGGTCGCCAACCTGTGCGCCTCGGCAGCGAACATCCGCACCACGCTCGGGCTGCAACCCGGCGACCGCGGGCTCAACATCATGCCGCTCTTCCACATCCACGGCCTCATCGCCGGCGTGCTCGCGCCGCTCTCGGCCGGCTCGTCGCTCTACTGCACGCCGGGCTTCAACGCGCTGCGCTTCTTCGGCTGGATGGACGAGGCCGAGCCGACCTGGTACACGGCCGTGCCGACCATGCACCAGGCGATCGTCGGCCGCGCCAAAGGCAACGCCGAGGCGATCCGCAACAACCCGCTGCGCTTCATGCGCTCGTCGTCGTCGTCGATGCCGCCGCAGGTGATCAAGGAGCTCGAGGCGACCTTCGGCGCGCCGCTGATCGAGGCCTACGGCATGACCGAGGCGACGCACCAGATGTCGTCGAACCCGCTGCCGCCGCGCGTGCGCAAGCCCGGCACGGTCGGCCTGCCGGCCGGCCCCGAGGTCGCGATCATGGGCGAGTCGGGCGAGCTGCTCGGCGCCGGCGAGACCGGCGAGATCGTCATCCGCGGCGCCAACGTCACCGCCGGCTACGAGAACAACCCGAAGGCCAATGCCGAGGGTTTCCAGGACGGCTGGTTCCGCACCGGCGACCAGGGCATGAAGGACGCCGAGGGCTATCTCTCGATCACCGGCCGCTTGAAGGAAATCATCAACCGCGGCGGCGAGAAGGTGAGCCCCCGCGAGGTCGACGAGATCCTCATGGACCATCCGGCGGTGGCACAGGTCGTCACCTTCGGCATGCCACACGCCAAGCTCGGCGAGGAGGTGGCCGCGGTCGTCGTCCTCAAGCCGGGCAGCGCCGCCAGCGACCGCGAGCTGCAGGCCTTCGTCGGCGAGCGCGCCGCCGAATACAAGGTGCCGAAGAAGATCCTGTTCATGGCCGAGATTCCGAAAGGCGCGACCGGCAAGCTGCAGCGTATCGGCCTGGCGCAGAAACTGGGGCTCGGATGAACAGGCCTGTCATCCTGAGCGCAGCGAGGGATCCCTGCCTCTCGCGACCGAGGTGGTGCTTCGATTCGCTCAGGACGACAGCGCGATGAAGATCGCCGTCGTCGGCGCCGGCGCGATCGGCGGCTTTCTCGGCGCGCGGCTTTCGCTCGCCGGCCACGACGTCATTTTCATCGCCCGCAACAAGAACCTGGCGGCGATTTCGCAGAACGGCTTTCGACTGATGGAGGCCGACGGCCGCGAGCAGCACGCCACCGCGGCGCGGGCTGTTGCCGACGGCGCCGAGGCCGGCGCGCAGGACTTCGTGCTTCTCACTGTCAAGGCGCACCAGGTGCGCGACGTGCTGCCGCAGATGCAAGGACTGCTCGGGCCGGAGACGGCAGTCGTGGCGATGATCAACGGCCTGCCATGGTGGTACTTCGAGCGCCTGCCGGGGCCGTACGAAAACCGCACGCTCGAAAGCGTCGACCCTGGCGGCACCATCGCTGCGGCGATCGGCGCGGAGCGCGTCATCGGCAGCGTCGTCTATCCGGCCGCCGAGCTGGTCGAACCCGGCCTGGTGCAGGTCATCGAGGGCAATCGCTTCACGCTCGGCGAGCCGGACGGCAGCCGCAACCCGCGCATCGAGGCGCTGTCACAGGCCATGATGGGCGCAGGTTTCAAGGCTCCGGTGACGAAGGACATCCGCGCCGAGATCTGGCTCAAGCTCTGGGGCAACGTCAGCTTCAACCCGGTCAGCGCCCTCACCCACGCCACGCTCGAAGGCATCTGCCGCGACCCGGGCGGCCGCGCCGCGGTCGAGGCGATGATGAAGGAAGCGCAGGCCGTCGCCGACAAGCTCGGCGTCGCCTTCAAGATCTCGATCGAGCAGCGCATCG
>JANXWR010000047.1 GCA_025351025.1 Burkholderiales bacterium
GGCGCTGGCCCGCTTCTTCAAGATCGAGCCGCACGAAATCCTGGTCGCCCACGACGAGCTCGATCTCACGGCCGGCCAGGTGAAGCTCAAGCAAGGCGGCTCGCACGCCGGGCACAACGGCCTGAAGGACATCCACGCCCAACTCGGCGCGGCCGACTACTGGCGGCTGCGCATCGGCATCGGCCATCCCGGCGTGAAGGCCGAGGTCACCGACTACGTGCTGAGAAAGCCGACCGCCGAACAGCGCGTCGAGATCGAAAAGAGCATCGAGCAGGCGCTCTCGGGGCTCGACCTGCTGCTCGCCGGCGACATCGAACGCGCGACCATGAAGATCAATGCCCGACCGCCACGGCCGAAGCCGCCGCCGGTCGCCGCCACTCCGGTGGAGGACCCTTCGTCATGAAAAACCGTGTCCTGCTGAGCGCCCTGCTCCTGCTGCTCACCGGCGCGGCCACCGCGACGGCGCAACCCGCCGTCTACCGCTGCGGCAACGAGTACACGCGCATGCCCTGCAGCCAAGGTCGCATCGTCGACACGCAGGGCTCGGCGACGAACGCCGCGCAGCGCGCCAAAGCGGCACGCGTCATCGCGAGCGAAAAGCGTCTGGCCGAGGACATGGCGCGCGGCCGTCGCCTCGCCGAGGCGTCGATCAAGCCCGCCTTGGCCGGCAGCCTCGGCCCGCAGAGGAAAGTCGCGGCGGCGGACGCAAAAACGTCGGCCAAGCCCGAACCGAAAAAGAAGAAAGGACGCGCCAAGGCCCGTCCGGGCGGCGACGACCACGTCGACTTCGTGGCCCAGGTTCCGAAGGTGAAGAAACCGGCTTGACGCTCGCTCAGGCCGCTTCGGCCTGCAATCGGCGGTATTTCGCCCAGAGCGTCTCGCTGCTCTCGACGTAGGCCGGATCCTTGGGGATGCAGGCCACCGGGCAGACCTGCACGCACTGCGGCTCGTCGAAGTGGCCGACGCATTCGGTGCAGCGCTTCGGGTCGATCACGTAGATCGTCTCGCCCATAGAGATCGCCTGGTTCGGGCACTCGGGCTCGCAGACGTCGCAGTTGATGCACTCGTCGGTGATGAGGAGCGCCATGGGTCAAACCACGGCCGGCCGGCCGCCGGGCCGCCCCAAGGCCGGCCGCGCTCCCTCGGAGGGCAGCGAACACAGTGAGCGTGGGGGCATCATTTCAGGCTTCCGCGCGTTTCACCCGCTGATGCAGGCGCTCGAGCACCAAGGGTGACACGAATTTGGAAACATCACCGGAAAGGCTGGCAATCTCGCGCACGAAGGTGCCGGAGACAAACTGGAACTGGTCGCTGGGAGTCATGAAGACGGTCTCGACGTCGGGCATCAGCTGCCGGTTCATGCCGGCCATCTGGAATTCGTACTCGAAGTCGCTCACCGCGCGCAGGCCGCGCACCACGACCTTGCCGTCATGCTCGACGACGAAGTCGCGCAGCAGGCCGCGAAACGCCATCACCTCGACGTTCGGATACTTGGCCGAGAGCTCGACGGCGATCTGCAGCCGCTCGGCGATCGAAAACATGGTGCGCTTGTGATGGCCGGCGGCGACGGCGACGATGAGGCGCTCGAACAGCCGGCTCGCCCGGCGCATCAGGTCTTCGTGACCCAGCGTCATCGGGTCGAAGGTGCCGGGGTACACGGCGGTCAGTCGGGTCACTGAAGTCAAATCCGTCTCCCACGGCCGGCCGATTCGCGCGCAGTGTAGCCGCGCGTCCGATCAGGCCGCATCCGGCTTGCGAAACAGGTGAAAGTGGACCGCACCGGCGCGCGCGGCGCGCCACGGTTCGAGGCCCGCCGCACCGGCTGCTTCGGCATCGACCGGCCTCGGCGCTTCGACGTAGACGAGACCGCCAGCGGCGACGATGCGGCTGGCCGCCACCATCGCCGGCACGGCGAGCGGTGCGTCGAACGGCGGATCGAGAAAGACGAGCTCGAAGGCGCCGGGCGCGGCGCGTGCCATCCACTGCACCGCGTCGGCGCGCTCGATGCGGACGGCCTCGGCGTGCAGCCGTTCCTTGCTCGCCACAAGCTGGGTGATCAGCGCCGCGTCGCGCTCGAGCAGGACAACGTCGGTGGCGCCGCGCGACGCCGCCTCGAAGCCGAGCGCGCCGGTGCCGGCGAAGGCGTCGAGGCAGCGCCAGCCCGAGAGGTGCTGGCCGAGCCAGTTGAAGAGCGTCTCGCGCACCCGGTCGGGCGTCGGCCTGAGGCCGGGCCGATCGGCGACCGGCAGCTTGCTGCGCTTCCAGAGGCCGCCGATGATGCGAACCTCGCGCGGCGGCGCGGCGTGCGACGGCGCTTTTCCTCTCACCATCGGACCGGTATGCCGTCGTTCGCGAGCTGCGTCTTGGCGTCGCGCACCGAGAACTCGCCGTAGTGGAAGATGCTCGCCGCCAGCACCGCGTCGGCGCCGCCGATGCGGATGCCGTCGGAGAGATGCTGCAGCGAGCCGACGCCGCCCGAGGCGATGACCGGCACGTCGACGGCGTCGGCGACGGCGCGCGTCAGCTCGAGGTCGAAGCCGATCCTGGTGCCGTCGCGGTCCATGCTGGTGAGCAGGATCTCGCCGGCGCCGGCGGCCGCCATGCGGCGCGCCCAGTCGACCGCGTCGAGCCCGGTGTTGCGCCGGCCGCCATGCGTGTAGACGTCCCAGCCCGGAGCGCCCGCGCCGCGCCGCTTCGCGTCGATCGCGACGACGATGCACTGCGCGCCGTACTTGGCGGATGCGTCGACGATCACCTGCGGGTCGGCGACGGCGGCCGAGTTGAAGCTGACCTTGTCGGCGCCGGCGTTCAGGAGCCGCCGCACGTCGGCGACGGTTCGGACGCCGCCGCCGACCGTGAGCGGGATGAAGACCTGCGAGGCCACCGCCTCGATGATGTGCAGGATAAGGTCGCGGCCGTCGCTTGTCGCGGTGATGTCGAGAAAGGTCAGCTCGTCGGCGCCCTGCTCGTTGTAGCGGGCGGCGATCTCGACCGGATCGCCGGCATCGCGCAGCTCGACGAAGTTGATGCCCTTGACGACGCGGCCGGCGGTGACGTCGAGGCAGGGAATGATGCGCTTGGCGAGCATGGGGAGAGTGTGCCTCGGCCGCCTGTCATCCTGAGCGAAGCGAGGATCCCGGCAGGCGATGAGATCCTCCGCTTTGCTCAGATGACAAGGGCGGTCAGGAGCCGGCCAGCTCGTCGGCGCGCGCCTGGGCGAGCGCGAAGTCGAGATCCCCGCTGTAAATGGCGCGGCCGCAGATCACGCCCTCGATGCCCATCTCCTCGACGGCGCAGAGGCGCTCGATGTCCTGAATCGACGACAGCCCACCCGAGGCGAACACCGGCATGGTGAGCTGCTGCGCGAGCTTGACGGTGGCCTCGATGTTGACGCCGGTGAGCATGCCGTCGCGGCCAATGTCGGTGTAGATGATGCCTTCGACGCCGTAGTCTTCGAACTTCTTCGCCAGGTCGGCGACCTCGTGGCCGGTGAGCTTGCTCCAGCCGTCGGTGGCGACCTTGCCGTCCTTGGCGTCGAGGCCGACGATGATGTGGCCGCCGAAGGCGCTGCAGGCGTCGCGCATGAAGCCGGGGTTCTTCACCGCGGCGGTGCCGATGATGATGTAGCTGAGGCCATCGTCGAGGTAGCGCTCGATCGTGTCGAGGTCGCGGATGCCGCCGCCGAGCTGCACCGGGATCTCGTCGCCCACTTCGGCGAGGATCGCCCTCACGGCGCTCTCGTTGACCGGCTTGCCGGCGAACGCGCCGTTCAGGTCGACCAGATGG
>JANXWR010000069.1 GCA_025351025.1 Burkholderiales bacterium
CAGCCGGTCGTCCTGGACCACTCGCGCGCGCCGGAGAAGATGGCCGCCGACAAGGTGCGCTGCGAGGCCTGCCCGGTGCTCTGCCAGATCAGCCCCGGCAAGCTCGGGGCCTGCGACCGCTACGGCAACGTCGATGGCGTGCTGACGCGGCTCGACACGCTCGCCCTCGTCGCCCGGCCCGGCACCGACCTCGTCGCCTGGCAAGCGGCGCAGCAGGGCGAGTGGGACGGCAGCCTGGTCGCCGGCGACGCGCCGGTGTTCGTCTCGGGCATCGGCTCGGGCACGACCTATCCCGACTACAAGCCGGCGCCTTTCATCGTCGCCTCGCAGCACGAAGGCGTCGAAATCGTGACGGTGGTCACCGAGGGCATCTTCAGTTACTGCAGCTTCAAGGTGAAGATCGACACCGACCGCTACCTCGGCCCCGAGCAGGCGACGGTGCGGCATCGCGGCGAGGCGGTCGGCCACGTCAGCACCATCGAATACGGATCGCAGTTCCTGGCTCTGGGCGGCGTGCACCACCTTACCGGCGGCTCGAAGAAGGAAGGCCGCGTCGCCTGCGAAATGATGATGGCGCTCGGCAACCGCGAGCCGGTCGAGCTGCAGATCGAAGGCGGCGCCTCGGTGATCGTCGCCGCCGACAAGCCGCCCATCGTCGACGGCGTCGAGGAGCGTCGGATGCGCGTCGGCTGCGGCTCGGCGACGATCGGCATCTTCGCGCCGCAGTGGTTCGGCCGTGCCGACGAGGTGGTCGTGATCGACGACCACATCACCGGCGTTCTCTCCGAGCACCAGGCCGGCAAGTTCCTCGACATGGCGCCGACCGGCATTCGCCTGCGCGGGCGCAAGTCGACGCCGGGCCGCTACTTCCAGGTCGCCAATCCGGGCTCGGGCTGGGGCGGCACCGACATCGTCGATCCGCTCGCCATCGTCGAGGGCTGGGACGCGAAGCATGGGGCGCGGCCGGGCTTGCGCATGCTGATGGTCTCGACTACCGGCGAGGACTCGGCCTGGTTTGTGCTCGACGATCAGCTCGTGCCGCGCCCGGCCGAGATGCCGACGGAGGTGCAGCGCGTCGTCGACCGCATCGGCGATAACTGCGAGCCGTCGCTCTGCTCGGTGCTCTACGTCGCCGGCGCCGGCGGCTCGCTGCGTGCCGGCGTCACCGACAACCCGGTGCTTCTGACGCGCTCGATCAAGAGCCTGCTCGTCAACGTCACCTGCGGTGGCGCGCCGGTCTACGTCTGGCCCGGAGGCGGCATCACGGTGATGGTCGACGTGGCGAAGATGCCGGCGATGAGCTTCGGCTCGGTGCCGACGCCGGCCATCGTCTCGCCGATCGAGTTCACGATGCGGCTGGCCGACTACCGGGCGCTCGGTGGCCACATGGACCGCGTGCGGCGGCTCGATGAGGTGCTCGCCGCTGGCCCATACCGTATCGTCGACGCGGCGCCCGGCAATCCGTGGCCGCTCGGCGTGGTTCGAGGCGTCGATCGATGAGCGGCGCGGTTCGACAACGGTTCGCCGACGGGCGCTGGCATTTCCAGCACGGCCCGATCGATTGCATCGTCTCGGCCGAGGGCGACGCCGACGTGGTGGCCGACTGCACCCAGCGGGCCTGGCAACGCTTTCGTGGCGTGCTCGACGAGCTGGTCGCCGAGCTGTCTCTGCTGCGCGCCGATCTCTCGTCGCCGGCCGGCGCGCGCGTCGCGCCGCGCGGGCCGATCGCACGGCGCATGGTCGCCGCCTGTCGAGCGCATGCGACGAACGGCCGCTTCATGACGGCGATGGCGGCGGTGGCCGGCAGCGTCGCCGAGGAGCTGATCGGCTGCTTCGACGAGCCGCGCATCCGGCGCGCCTTTGTCAACAACGGCGGCGATGTCGCCCTTCATCTCGGGCCGGGCGCGTCGTTCAACGTCGGCCTGTTCACCGACCCCGCGCACGGCCTGGCCGGTCTGGCGCTCGACGGGCGTTTCTCGATCGCGGCGGACTCGCCGGTGCGCGGCATCGCGACCTCGGGCTGGCGCGGGCGCAGCTTCTCGCTCGGCATCGCCGATTCGGTCACCGTGCTCGCAGCGACCGCGTCGGCGGCCGACGCCGCGGCGACGGTGATCGGCAACGCCGTCGACGTCGACGATCCGCGCATCGTCCGCCGCCCGGCCAACGAGGTGCGCGACGACAGCGACCTCGGCCACCACCTCGTCACCTGCGCCGTGCCGGCGCTGCCCTTGGCACTCGTCGAGCAGGCGCTTCAAGAGGGCGCCGGGCAGGCTCGGCGCAAGATCGATGCCGGCCGCATCGTCGCTGCGCTGCTCTGCCTGCAAGGCCGAAGCCGAGCCTGTTGGGGGCCGGACTCGCTCGCGCCGGGCCAGACCGGCAAGTCCATAAATGAACAAAATATTGCGATTTGTGCGTTGACGGACTAGAATCGGGGCTATCCGAGGCTCTGCCCCGATCCTGCCGAAAGCGATGAGCGCTCTTCTTAAGCCGGTTCCCGCCGGCGTCGATACCGGTTCCGCGCGTGCTGCCGGCGCGGCCTTGCGGACCTTCTTTCGCCTGGCCGAGGCGTGGCAGCTCAGCGTCGCCGAGCAGACCACCCTGCTCGGCGTCGCCCGCACCACGCTCTACCAGTGGAAGCAGGGCAAGGTGGCGCCGCTCGACCGGCATCAGCTCGAGCGGCTGTCGCATCTGTTCGGCATCTACTCCGCGCTGCACATCCTCTTTCCGGTCGCCGAGCGTGCCGACGAATGGATCAAGAAGCCGAACAGCGCACCCTTGTTCGGCGGCCGTTCGGCGCTAGAGCGCATGCTCGGCGGCCAGGTCTCCGACCTTTACGTCGTTCGCCAGTACCTCGACGCTCAGCGCGGCGGCAAGGCCTGAGATGGCCATCGATCCCACCAGCGTGCCGCTGGCGCGCGTCTCGTGGCGTCCCTCGTATCGGCTCATCGCTTCGCGATACCCGACCGTCGGTCTCTACGACGCGATCGCCGATCCGGCCGACCTCGACGCCGTTTACGCCATCGAAGCGCTCGCCAATCCGCGTTTGCGCGACGAGATCGGCGAGCTGCAACTCGTGCCGCCGGCCGAGCGAGTCAGCGGCCCGGGTGCGACGCCGGTGATGGCCGCATTCACCCACCTCAACCCCGAAGGCTCGCGCTTTTCCGACGGCAGCTACGGCGTCTACTACGCCGCGCACTCGCTGGCCACCGCCGTCGCCGAGGTCAGCCACCATCGCGCCGTGTTCATGCGCCGCACCGACGAGCCGGCGATCGACCTCGACCTGCGCCTCATCACCGCCAGCGTCGAGGCCGAGCTGCACGATCTCGGCAAGGCCGCCGCCGGCGATGCGAGGATCGGGCGCTTCGCCGCCGCGCTCGATCCCGACGACTACGGTCCGTCCCAGCGGCTCGGCAAGGCGCTGCGCGAGGCGGGCAGCTGGGGCCTGCGTTTTCCGAGCGTTCGCGATCCCGGCGGCGAGTGCCTCGGCATCTTCCGGCCACGCGCACTGCGCCATGCCAAGGCCGCGGCGCATATCGCCTTGCATTGGGACGGACAGCGCATCACGCACTGGTTCGAGAAGCAAAATCCGAAGTCCCTCGGCGGCTGAATCGCGCCGTGCCGAGGCTCGCGCCAAGCCGTCGCGATTGCTTACAACTGCCGCACCTTATTGCAACACTGCCGCGTCGCGACGGTGGCCCGGTGTCGCGCCGGGACGACGCGCCCACTATCGTCAAATGATGACGATTCGCTCACAGATGCATAGGCGCAAACAGGCCATCCTCGGCTGGCATGGGCCGTGCGTCTTACGAGCCTTGCCCTGACCTCTGTGCCACCCCGTCTCTCTCGAAAGCCGACTCCTTGCTCCACATGCTGCTCTTGTTCGGGCATTTGCTCGCCGCCTCGATGGCGCTCGGCGCGATCGTCGCGACCGACCTGAGGCTGCTCTCCAAGCTCTCGCAGGACAAGGTGCGGATCGCACCGCCGAACCAGTTCGTGACGCGCATCGTCATGGTCGCGCTGCTCCTGCTCTACGCCACGGGTGGCGCGATCGTCCTGCAGGGCTTGGGCGAGCGCGCCGACTACCTCGACAACCCGAAGCTGCAAGTCAAGATCGGCCTCGTCGTCCTGCTCACGCTGAACGCCTTCCTCCTGCACTACGTCACCTTCCCGCGCCTGGCCCGCGGCCGACGCGTGGCGCGCTGGCATCTCGCCGACTGGATCCTGGTGGCGGTGCCGGTGGCGACCTCCAACTTTCTCTGGATGTTCGTCGCCTTCCTCGGCGTCGCACGGGCATGGAACTACACCACGCCGATGCGCGACATCCTCGAGATCGCGGCGGGGCTGTACATCGTTGCGCAGGTCGGCGTCTTCGCGATCCTGGCGACGGCCGCGCGCAAGGTGGACCCCGAGAGCCGCGGCTGGGCCGATCGACTGGCGCGATCACTGGCCGCGGTCGGCAGCCTCGGCCGCAGCGACCTCGTCGCGGAACCGAGCCGGCCTTCGTCCCGGCGGCGTCGCGCTGCGGATGAAGCGGCGGCTTCGTCGGTGCCCGCGACTTCGTTGCCGGCGGCGAGCGAGCCATCTCTGCCGGCGCCCAGGCCGGCGCTTCGTCTCGTCGGCAGCCGCTCGGCGCCGGGGCGCCGCGCCGTGCGCTGAATCGCCCGGCGACGCCGCCGTCGGCGTCGCGACCGGCTCTGCCTATTCGGGCGCCGCGCCGATCTGCGGCGAGCGCACCATCGTCTTGAACAGATGCTCGAGCACATCGTCCAGCGCGGTGGTGCGGCCGGTGTGCACGGGCGAGGTCTGGATGACGGCGCTGCGCGGCGCGACCAGCCAATGGAAGCGCTCGCGCGCAGTCATCCCGCCGAGCGCGCCGGCCGCGGCGCTGTCGGCGCAGACCGCGTCGATGGCGCCGAGCGCGGCGCGGATGGCATCGACGTCGGCGCCCGGATCGAGCGCGAGAACGCGCGCCGGGTCGAGCTCGATGCGCGCCTTGAGGGAATCGGTGGCGTCGCACGACACGATGACGCCGACATTGACGAACTCACCGCGCTCGACGCGCGGCACGACGCGGACGACCGCGTAGTCATACGTGTGCATCGTGGGCACGGACGGCCTCCGTGACGAATGCGCGCGGCGCGGCGATGCGGCGCTTCAGGTATTGCAAGTACGCATCGCGGTGCGCGGCCGTGCTTGCGAAGGAGGGCTCGTCCTCGAGCCAGGAATCCGGAATCAGGCCGACGATGGCTCCGAGCGTTCGCTCGTCGAGCCGTGCCACGAGCGACGCGTCGGCTTCGGCCAGGTGGGTGGCCAAGGGCAGCAGCACATGGTCCTTGATCAGCGCGAACGCAGCTGTGCTGCGCTCGAGGTAGCCGCGCCAGTCGTGATGGAAGTAGAGCGCGGCGCCGTGATCGATCAGCCAGAGCTTGCCGTGCCAGACCAGCATGTTGGTGTTGCGCGGCGTGCGGTCGAGGTTGGTGACGAAGGCGTCGAACCAGACGATGCGCGAGGCGAGCTCGGCGTCGGGCTGCATCGCCAGCGGGTCGAAGGTAACGGCGCCGGGCATGTAGTCCATCGCCATGTTGAGGCCGACGCTGTCGTGCGCGAGGTCGGCGCTGGCGCGGATCAGGTCCTGGATCTCCGGGTCGGGCTCGGTGCGGGCCAGGTCGGCATGCAGCTCGGCGAAGACGATCTCGGGCACCGGCAGGCCGCAGGCGCGCGCGATCTCGCCGGCAACCAGCTCGGCGATCAGCGCCCTTACGCCCTGGCCGGCGCCGCGGAACTTGAGGACGTAGAGGCCGTCGTCGTCGGCCTCGACCACGGCGGGTAGCGAGCCGCCCTCGCGCAGCGGGGTGACGTAGCGGGTGGCAGTCACGGTTCGCACTGCGGCGGATTCTAGGAGCCGGACGCTTGAAAATCGGCGCCGCGGCACCAAGTCCCGCCACGCCCGCCAGCCGCTGCGGGCGCCTTCAGCCACGAACCGAACAAGACGCCGATGGACAAGCAAACCCTTACTTTCCAGGCCGAGGTCAAGCAGATCCTGCACCTCGTCACCCACTCGCTCTACTCGAACAAGGAGATCTTTCTCCGCGAGCTGATCTCGAACGCCTCAGACGCCTGCGACAAGCTGCGTTTCGAGGCCCTCGACAAGCCCGAGCTCTACGAGGGCAAGACCGAGCTCGAAGTGCGAGTCGCCTTCGACGCGGCGGCGAAGACGATCACGATCACCGACAACGGCATCGGTCTGTCAGCCGACGAGGCGGTAGCCATGCTCGGCACCATCGCCAAGAGCGGCACGCGCGAGTTCATGTCGGCGCTACAGGGCGACCAGAAGAAGGACGCGCAGCTGATCGGCCAGTTCGGCGTCGGCTTCTACTCCGGCTTCATCGTCGCCGACAAGATCATCGTCGAGTCGCGCCGCGCCGGCCTGCCCGCCGAAGCAGGCGTGCGCTGGACCTCCGAAGGCGCCGGTGACTTCGAGGTCGAGACCATCACCCGGCCGGAGCGCGGCACGAGCGTGACGCTGCATCTGCGCGAGGGCGAGGAAGAGTTTCTTTCCGGCTGGAAGCTGAAGTCCATCGTCTCGAAGTACTCGGACCACATCTCGCTGCCCATCCTGATGCAGAAGGAAGAGTGGGATGCCGAGGCGAGCAAGCAGAAGACCCTGGACAAGTGGGCGCCGGTGAACAAGGCGGCGGCCCTCTGGTCGCGGCCAAAGGGCGAGATCACGAAGGAGCAATACGAGGAGTTCTACAAGCAGATCAGCTACGACACCGAAGCG
The DNA here is from genome assembly GCA_025351025.1 of Burkholderiales bacterium. GTDB lineage: Bacteria > Pseudomonadota > Gammaproteobacteria > Burkholderiales > Burkholderiaceae_C > Schlegelella_A. The sequence goes on from JANXWR010000069.1 coordinate 6,782, forward strand.
CCGCTCGCCTACACGCACAACCGCGTCGAAGGGCGCAGCGAATACACGCAGCTGCTCTACATCCCGGCGAAGGCGCCGTTCGAC
>JANXWR010000078.1 GCA_025351025.1 Burkholderiales bacterium
GACCAAGAGCAAGTTCGACAACCTGTACGGCTGCCGCGAGTCGCTGGTCGACGGCATCAAGCGCGCCACCGACGTGATGATCGCCGGCAAGGTCGCCTGCGTCGCCGGCTACGGCGACGTCGGCAAGGGCTCGGCGCAGGCGCTGCGCGCCCTCTCGGCGCAGGTCTGGGTGACCGAGATCGACCCGATCAACGCCCTGCAGGCGGCGATGGAAGGCTACAAGGTCGTGACCATGGAGTACGCCGCCGACAAGGCCGACATCTTCGTGACGACGACCGGCAACAAGGGCGTCATCCGCCACGAGCACATGGCGGCCATGAAGGACCAGGCGATCGTCTGCAACATCGGCCACTTCGACAACGAGATCGACATCGCCGCGCTCGAGAAGAACTGCACCTGGGAAGAGATCAAGCCGCAGGTCGACCACGTCATCTTCCCCGACGGCAAGAAGATCATCCTGCTCGCCAAGGGCCGCCTCGTGAACCTCGGCTGCGGCACAGGGCATCCTAGCTTCGTCATGTCGTCAAGCTTCGCCAACCAGACGATCGCGCAGATCGAGCTCTTCTCGCACAGCGATTCGTACGACGTGGGCAAGGTCTACGTGCTGCCCAAGCACCTCGACGAGAAGGTCGCGCGGCTGCACCTGAAGAAGGTCGGCGCGATGCTGACCGAGCTCACCGACGAGCAGGCCGCCTACATCGGCGTGCCCAAGCAAGGGCCGTACAAGCCCGACAGCTATCGCTACTGATCGCGGCGTGGCGACGACGATGCGCGCCGACCAGCTGCTGGTGCAGCGCGGCGTCGCGCCGACGCGGTCGGCGGCGCAGCGGCTGATCGCGAGCGGCGCGATGCGCTGGCGCGCGCCGACCGGCTGGCAGGTGCCGACGAAGGCAGGCGAGGCGCTGCCGGAGTCGGCCGAGATCGAGATCACCGACGACGCCGAGCTGCGCTTCGTCTCGCGCGGCGGGCTGAAGCTGGCGGCGGCGCTCGATCGCCGCAGCATCGACGTGACGGGCGCAACCTGCCTCGACGTCGGCCAGAGCACCGGCGGTTTCAGCGACGTGCTGCTGCAGCGCGGCGCGGCACGCGTCGTCGGCATCGACGTCGGGCGCGGCCAGCTGCATCCGCGGCTCGCCGCCGATCCGCGCGTCACCGCGTTCGAGGGCGTCAACGCGCGCCATCTCGACGCGGCGACCTTGCCGGTCGATCGATTCGACCTCGTCGTCGGCGATCTTTCCTTCATCTCGCTGACGCTGGTGCTGCCGGCGCTCGTGCCGCTCGTCGCCGGCACGCTGCTGACGCTCGTCAAGCCGCAGTTCGAGCTGCAGCCCGCCGACATCGGCAAGGACGGCGTCGTCAAGCACGCGTCGGCCTATGCGCGCGTCGAAGCGCGCCTGCGTCAGGCCTGCGCCGACAACCACCTAGCGGTTCTCGACTGGTTCGAGAGCACGATCGCCGGTGGCGACGGAAACCGCGAGTTCTTCATCCACGCCGCGCCGACGGGCAACCAGAAAGGCCTGATATGAGCCCGCCGGGCCGCCCCAAGGGCGAATACCGAAGTGCGCAGCACGAAGGTGATCCGACAACCGAGCTCCGCCTGCCGGTGCCGGTGAGCTTCGAGTTCTTTCCGCCGAACACGCCGGTGGGCAGCGAGAAGCTGAAGACCGTCGTGCGCGAGCTGTCAGCGGCGCAGCCCGAATTCTTCAGCGTCACCTACGGCGCCGGCGGCGCGACGCGCGACAAGACACTGGCCACCGTCGCCGACATCGCCGCGCTCGGCCAGGAAGCGGCGCCGCACCTGTCGTGCGTCGGCTCGACCAGGGAAGGCATCGCGCAAACGCTGGCCACCTATCGCGCACAGAAGATCCGCCGCCTCGTCGCCCTGCGCGGCGACCTGCCGAGCGGCACGGCGACCGCTGGCGAGTTCCGCTACGCGAGCGAGCTGATCGCGTTCATCCGCGAAAAGGAGGGCCGCGACTGGTTCATCGAGGTCGCCGCCTATCCCGAGTACCACCCGCAGCAGCGCTACGCCAAGCGCGACCTGCAGCACTTCGCGGCCAAGGTGAAGGCCGGCGCCGACTCGGCGATCACGCAGTTCTTCTTCAACCCCGACGCCTACTTCCACTTCGTCGACGAGGTGCGCGCGCTCGGCGTCGAGGTGCCGATCGTGCCCGGCGTCATGCCGTTTCACAACTTCGCGAAGATCGCCCAGTTCGCGGCGCGCGACGGCATCGAAATCCCGCGCTGGGTGGCGCTGAAGATGGAAGGCTTTCTCGACGACGCAGCGTCGATCCGCGCCTTCGGCCTCGACGTCGTCGAGCGCATGTGTCGCCGCCTCATCGAAGGCGGCGCGCCGGGACTGCACTTCTACACGCTCAACCAGTCGGCGCTCGCGCTCGAGATCTGCCGACGGCTCGGCCGCTGAGGCTCTTGCTCCCTCTGCCGCTTGCGGGAGAGGGTCGGGTGAGGGTTGCTGCGCCGAGACCGTCACCCTGCCCTCTCCCGCAAGCGCGAGGGGGCAGCCCTCAGCGGCGCTCGTACATCACGCCGTCTTCGGTCAGGATCGCGTCGAGCGGCAGGTCGCCCGGATCGGCGCGCAAAAAAGGCAGGAAGCCGTGCGTGAAGCTGACCCCGACCGTCACCGGCCGCGGCTTCAAGGCATTGAGCGTGCGCTCAAAGAAGCCGCCGCCATAGCCGAGCCGCACGCCGCCCGGGCCGAAGCCGAGGCAGGGCACGACCAGCATCTGCGGCAGGAACTCGTCGGTGTCCTTCGGCTTGGGGATGTCGTAGGCGTCGAGCTCCATCTCGCAGCCGGGATACCAGACGCGAAAGCGCAGCGACGAGGTCGCGCGATCGGCGACCGGCAGGCCGATGCGGCGCATGTCGCCGTCGCTGTCGCCTTCGGTCCAACGGTAGAGGGCGGGCAAGGGATCGAACTCGCCCTTGATCGGCCAGTAGGCGCCGATCGACTTTTCCTTGCGTCTGACCAGCCAGACGCGCAGAACGCTCTGCAGCTCGACGGAGCGTTCGAGCCGGTCAGGCAGCGCCTGGCGCGCGGCGACGAGCTTGCCGCGCAAAGCCTTGCGCTCGGTCTCGGGTGTCGTTGCCATCGGCCAGGGATCCTCGCGTCTCGGTCGCGCGCGCCGCGTCGACGTTCGCATTGTGCAAGAGCGTCGATGCCGCCGACGGCGCGGCGAGCGCCCGGCTGCGCGCCTTGGAGAGCGGACCGAAGAGCAGCCCGGCGACCAGGATCGCCGCCAGCGCCGCGGCGCTGCCGATGCCGACGCGGCCGGCCGGGCTCATCAGCTCCCAGCAACGTTCGCACGAGCCGGTGAAACGGTCGTGCAGCCGCTGCAGGATCGAACGCGGTCGCCAGGCGATTAGAGCCAGCTCGCCCGTACCCCAGGCTTCGACGAGCGCCTCGCCTTCGCCGCAGACCTGAAACGATTCGCCGGCGCCGAGAAAGTGATCGTCGGGATCGCCGGATCGGGTCAGCCAGACCTGGCCGGAGAGGATCGAGACCTCGCCACCGCCCGTACCAAGCGCGACGACGTGGCCGTTCGGAAGTGCCCTCAGGGCCGCGGGATCGGCCGAGGCCAGGAGGCTTGACTGTTGCGTATTCATCATGATCACCTCTTCACTTGCCAGGTCGTTATCATCGTCGCTTCCACAGGTGAAATCCAATGAAACCGAAGGCATCGATTGATGCAAAGCAAGCATGAATACACCCTCCCGACGCCCACTCTCGCTGACCAACCTCCGGGCCTTCGAGGCGGTCGCCCGGTTGCTCAGCTTCGGTGCCGCGGCCGATGAGCTGCACCTGACGCAATCGGCGATCAGCCGGCAGATCAAGAGCCTCGAAGACGAGCTGGGCGCGCCCCTCTTCCTGCGCGGCACCCGCCACGTGCAGATCGCGCCCGACGGCCTGACCCTGCTGCGCGCGGTCGACCCCTGGCTGAACAAGCTCAACGCCACGGTGCAGCTGATCCGGCGCTCGCGCAGCAGGAAGCGCGTCAGCGTCACCACCTTCGCCTCATTCGGCTCGCTCTGGCTGCTGCCGCGCATCGAAGCCTTTCAACGCGACCACCCCGACATCGACATCCGCGTCTCGGCCCACGACGCCATTGCCGACCTCGACGATCCCGAGCTCGACCTCGCCCTGCGCTACATGAGCCCCGACCATGTGCCGGCGGGCGGCGTGCATCTGTTCGACGAGACGCTCACGCCGGTAGTCAGCCGTGGCCTCTGGGAGCAGATCCGGCTCGGCAACGCGCCGCCGCTGTCGAAGCCGTCCGACATCGCCCAGCACACGCTGGCCGAGGAGGACGACGACCGGCCCAGCACCGAGTTCCTGAGCTGGCGTCACTGGCTCGAGGTGCAGGGACAAGGCCACCTGCAGCCGCGGCGCTGGCTCTACCTCAATTTCACCTACCAGCAGGTGCAGGCGGCGCTCGCCGGCCACGGCGTGGCGCTGGCGCGCGTGCCGCTCGTCTTCGAGGCGCTGCAGCGCGGCGAGCTGGTCGAGCCCTTTGGCGCCGGCGGCCGCGTCGGCAGCCCGTTCTCGTACTGGATGGTGGTTGCGCCGGCGAGCCGCAATCGCCCGGAAGTAGCGCAGTTCTGCGCCTGGCTGGAGGCTCAGTCGGCGGCGACGCGGGCCGCGGTCGCGACGATCAGCGTCGCGCCTTGAGGCCCGGCCCGGCGCTGGGCGTCCTCAGCGAACGCCGCGCTCGGTGACGACCAGCGAGAGCGGAATGTCGTGCGGCCGCGCCGCGAAAGTCGCCAGGTCGATCTCGGCGAACGACCAGGCGACGCCCACCGCCGTCACCTGCGGATGGACGGCGAGCCAGCGGTCGTAGTAGCCGCCGCCGTAGCCGAGCCGGTGGCCGGCTTCGGTAAAGCCGACGCTGGGCACGACGACGACATCGGGCACGACGACGGCGCCGTCGCAGCTGCCGATGCCGCATTCGTCGGCCAGGGCGGGAACGCCGCCGTCCCAGCGCCGGAACTCCATCGCTTTCGGCGTGCGCCGTGCATATGGCAGGGCGAAGGGGAAATCGGCACAGCGCGGGTCGGCGGCAAGCGCCGCTGCTGCGTTAAATTCCGACCGGAAGGCGCAGTAGAGGCCGACGCAGTCCGGCTCGAGCTCGGCGACGACCTGGCACAGCGTCTCGGACAAGGCGGCCGTCGCTGCAGCAAGGGCCGGTGTAGCGATGAAGGCTGCACGCTCGGCCAGCAGGCGCCGGCGCAGCTCGCGGCGCGCGGCGCGGGCCGGGTCGAGGGTAGCGACGGGCGCTTCGTTCACGAAGAAGGACAGGATTCGAGTGACGACGAGAGGGCGAACGAAACCAGTATATGAGCGGCCTCGCCGCCGGCCCGGACTCGCGTTCGCCGTCGTGCTCGCGGCCGTTCTCGCCGCCACCGCGCTGCCGCGCCCGGCCGAGGCGCAGGATCCGAACGGCACCGTGCTCGACGCTCGCGACGCCCTGCGCAAGCGCGATCGCGTCAAGCTCGCCGCGCTGCGCGCGCGTGCCGGGGCCGAGGCCAATCCGCTGGCGATGTGGGTCGAGTACTGGGAGCTGACCAACCGCATCGGCGAGGCGCAGCAGCCCGAGCTCAGCGCCTTCGCCGATCGTTGGAGCGGCAGCTACGTCGAGGACCGCCTGCGCAACGACTGGCTGCGCGAGCTCGGCCGGCGCCGCGACTGGGCCAACTTCAGCGCCGAGTTTCCGCGCTTTCGCATGAACGACGACCGCGAGGTCACCTGCTACTCGCTCGTCGTCGAGCAACTCGCCGGCCACGACATCAAAGCCGCCGGCGCCGCCGCCTGGCAGGCGCAGAAAGACGACGACGACGGCTGCGCCGTGCTGGCCGCGACGATGTTCGATGCCAGGCAGCTCGGCCCGGCCGAGGTCTGGAAGAAGATCCGCCTGTCGATGGAAAACAACCGGCCGCGTACCGCGCGCCAGGCGGCCTTGCTGCTCGGCCCGATGATCGCCGCGGGCGTCGGCGACGTCGTCGACGCGCCGGCCAAGTTCCTGGCCAAGAAGTCGCCGCTCGCCGGCCGCGCCGACGCCGAGCTGACGACGCTGGCGCTGACCCGGCTGGCCACCAGCGACGGCGAATCGGTCGCCGGCCTGCTCACCGACCGGCTGGAAAAGGCCTTGCCGCCCGACCTCGCCGCCTGGGCCTGGGCCAGCTTGGCGCGGCAGACGGCGATGAAGCTGCAGCCTGAAGCGGTCGACCAGTTCATGCGTGCCGAGCGCGCCAGCCGCAAGGGCCGGGAGATCGACCTGCCCGACGACCTGCTCGCCTGGAAGGTGCGCGCCGCCTTGCGCGCCGACGGCGGCAAGGCGCGCTGGCAACAGGCGATGCAGGCGATCGACGCGATGACGCCGATCGAGCAGAAAGAGGCGCCCTGGGTCTACTGGAAGGCGCGCGCGATGCAGGCACTGGCCAAGGACTCGCAGGACGGCGAGTCGCTGCGCACGACCAGCCGCGAGCTGCTCTCCGGCCTCGCCCGGCAACTCAACTTCTACGGCCAGCTCGCCGCCGAAGACCTCGGCCAGCCGCAGACCTTGCCGCCGAAGCCGGCGCCGCTGACCCAGACCGAGCGCGACGGCATCGCCGCGCAGCCAGGCTTCACGCGGGCGCTGGCCATGATCGCGATCGGCCTGCGCGGCGAGGGCGTGCGCGAGTGGAATTTCTCGATCCGCGGCCTCAACGATCGCGAGCTGCTCGCCGCCGCCCAGCTCGCCTGCGACCGCGAAGTCTGGGACCGCTGCATCAACACCAGCGACAAGACCAGGGGCGAGATCGACATGGATCAGCGCTTCCCGGCGCCGCTGCGCCAGGACGTCTCGGCACGCGCTAGGGAGATCGGCCTCGACCCGGCCTTCGTCTACGGTCTGATCCGCCAGGAGTCGCGCTTCATCATGGACGCGCGCTCCGGCGTCGGTGCGAGCGGCCTGATGCAGCTGATGCCCTCGACCGCGAAGTGGACAGCGAAGAAGATCGGCCTGCCCTATTCGCCGGCGCTGATCGCCGACCGGGACACCAATCTGCGCCTCGGCAACGCCTACCTGAAGCTGGTGCTCGACGATGCCGGCGGGTCTCAGGCGCTCGCCGCCGCCGCCTACAACGCCGGCCCGGGCCGGCCACGCAAGTGGCGCGAGGGCCCGACCCTCGACGCCGCGGTCTGGGCCGAGAACATTCCGTTCGCCGAGACGCGCGACTACGTGAAGAAGGTGCTGAGCAACTCCGCCTACTACGCGCTCGCCCTCGGCGGCAAGGGCACGACGATCCGCTCGCGCCTCGGCCGGCCGGTCGGCCCGCCCGACCCGAACGCGCCGCCGCCGCTCGACAAAGACCTGCCCTGAGGTCGCGCCCGCCCGCTCGGCGAGAATGGCCGCTTTCCAGCACGCCACGACCGAGTCCACGCCAGCGATGCTTCGCAATTTCCTGATCCTCGGCGGCACCGGCTTCGTTGGCCGCAGCGTCGCTGAAAAACTCGTCGAGCGCAGCGGCGCCGCCGCCGGGCGGCTGCGCATCGCGACGCGCCGCGTCGCCCGGGCGCGCCACCTGCAACTCCTGCCGACGGTCGAGGTCGCCGCCGGCGACGTGCACGACGAAACCGCACTCGCGCACATGCTGCGCGGCACCGACGCCGTCATCAACCTCGTCGCCGTCCTGCACGGCAGCGAGGCGGAGTTCGAGCGCGTCCACGTGCGCCTGCCGGCGCGCCTGGCCGAGGCCTGCAAGGCGGCCGGCGTGCGCCGCGTCATCCACGTCAGCGCGCTCGGTGCCGCCACCGATGCGCCGAGCCGCTACCAGCGCTCGAAGGCGCGCGGCGAGGAAGCATTGAAGTCGGCCGGTCTCGACCTGACGATCCTGCGCCCCTCGGTCATCTTCGGCGAGCGCGACCGCTTCCTCAATCTCTTCGCGTCGCTGCAATCGATCTTTCCGATCATGCCGCTGGCCAGCGCCGAGGCGCGCTTCCAGCCTGTCTGGGTCGAGGACGTGGCGAGCGCCATCGTCGCTGCGCTCGACGATCCGACCAGCATCGGCACGACCATCGAGTGCTGCGGCCCGCGCGTCTATTCGCTCGCGCAACTGGTGCGCGCCGCCGGCACCTGGTCGGGCTCGGCACGGCCGATCCTTGCCCTACCCGCCGTCATCGGCCGCTTGCAAGCTCTCTTCATGGAGATGCTGCCCGGCAAGCCGCTGATGTCGCGCGACAACGTCGACTCGATGCGCGTCGCCAACGTCGCCAGCGGCAAGCTGCCCGGGCTCGAGCGGCTCGGCATCGAGCCCTCGCCGCTCGAAGCGATCGCACCGCGCTATCTCGGTCACGTCTCGGGCGAAAAACGCCTCGAGGCCTGGCGCGCACGCGCCCGGCGCGGCTGACCGCACGCGCGCCCCGCGATGCGCCGCACGCATCGCCGCCTTGCGAAAGCGTCAACGCGGCGCCGCCCTCGCGCCGCTAGCATGACCGGCCCTTGACGCACAGAGGTCGACGCATGCTGCAGCTCTACATCGGCAACAAGAACTACTCGTCGTGGTCTCTGCGGCCCTGGCTGCTGATGAAGCATGCCGGCATCGCTTTCGAGGAACGGCGCTTGCGCTTGTCGTGGGACGACGAGTCGCCGTTCAAGAAGACGCTGCTGTCGCTCGCACCTTCGGGCCGCGTGCCTTTGCTCGTCGACGATGGCTTCGCGATCTGGGACAGCCTGGCGATTGCCGAGTACCTGGCCGAGCGCTTTGCCGAGAGCCACCTCTGGCCGGCCGACGCGAAAGCGCGGTCGCGCGCGCGCAGCCTCTGCGCCGAGATGCACGCCGGCTTCGCCGAGCTGCGCAACACCTTCGGCATGAACATCGAGGCCCACCTGCCCGAGGTCGGCGTGCGCATGCTGCGCGAGAACGCCGGTGCGGCGCGCGACGTCAAGCGCATCGACGCGATGTGGCACGAGGCGCTCTCGGCAAGCGGCGGCCCCTTCCTGTTCGGCGACTTCAGCATCGCCGATGCCTATTTCGCGCCGGTCTGCACGCGCATCCGCACCTTTGCGCTGCCGGTCGGCGCCGAGGCGGCTGCCTACGCGAAGCGCATCCTCGCGCTGCCGGCCTTCCTCGAGTGGGAGAAGGCGGCGCTGGCCGAGCATGACTATCTCGTCGAGGACGAGCCCTACCGCCCGCGCCCGACCTGAGCCGCGAGCGCCAGCGACCCGCTGCGGTACGCTCAGCCCATGCATTCGTACATCGTCGGCGGCGCGGTCCGCGACCGCCTGCTCGGCCTGCCGGTGCAGGACCGCGACTGGGTCGTCGTCGGCGCAACGCCGGACGAATTGCGTGCGCTCGGCTACCTCCCGGTCGGCGCCGACTTCCCGGTCTTCCTCCATCCGGAAACGAAGGAAGAGCACGCACTGGCGCGCACCGAGCGAAAGACCGCGCCCGGCTACCGCGGCTTCGTCTTCCAGGCCTCGCCCGAGGTCACGCTCGAGGAAGACCTGCAGCGCCGCGACCTGACCATCAACGCCATCGCCGAAGACGCCCACGGATCGCTGGTCGACCCGTGGGGCGGCCGGCGCGACCTGGCGCAAAAGCTGTTCCGCCATGTCTCGCCGGCGTTCGCCGAGGACCCGGTGCGCATCCTGCGCGTCGCGCGTTTCGCAGCGCGCTTCGCCGACTTTCAGGTCACGCCCGAGACGAACGCGCTGATGCGCACCATGGTCGAGGCCGGCGAGGCCGACGCGCTGGTGCCCGAGCGCGTCTGGCGCGAGGTGTCGCGCGGCCTGATGGAAGCGAAGCCCTCGCGCATGTTCGAGGTGCTGCGCGAGTGCGGCGCGCTCGAGCGCGTGCTGCCCGAAGTGGCGCGTCTCTTCGGCGTGCCGCAGCGTGCCGACTACCACCCCGAGGTCGACACCGGCGTGCACCTGATGATGGTGCTCGACATGGCGGCGCGCCTGGCCGCGCCGCTCACGGTTCGCTACGCCTGCCTCGGCCACGACCTCGGCAAGGGCACGACGCCGGCCGACATCCTGCCGCGTCACCTCGGCCACGAGGAACGCAGCGTCGAGCTGGCGCGGCAGATGAGCGAGCGGCTGCGCGTCGACAACGCCTGCCGCGCGCTCGCCGAGGTCACCGCCCGCGAGCACGGCAACGTGCATCGCAGCGGCGAGTTCGGCGCCGCCGCGATCGTCCGCCTGCTCGAGCGCTGCGATGCACTGCGCCGACCGGATCGATTCGGCGAGCTGCTGCTCGCCTGCGAATGCGACGCGCGCGGTCGGCTCGGCCTCGAAGACAGAGCCTATCCGCAGCGCCCGCGTCTGCTCGAAGCCTTGCGCCTCGTCCAGGCCGTCGATGCGACCGCCATCGCCGCGGCGGCGACCGAGCGCGGCAAGCGCGGGCCGGAGATCGGCCAGGCAATCCACGTCGCGCGCGTCGACGCGCTGCGCGGTTTCGAGCCCGGCGTGCCTCGCTAGT
>JANXWR010000080.1 GCA_025351025.1 Burkholderiales bacterium
CCGTCCACGACGACCTGTCCCAGGCCGAGTCGGCGACTCCGCCCGCCGGACCTGTGGGCCTGCTGCTCGTGCGGCTGGCATCGCTGCAGCCACTCGATGTCGACCGCGTGCTCGCACTCGGCGCTTCGCTGCATGCCGGCGCGATCTTCGTCGTCTACGGCTTCGGCACCGAGGCCAGTGCGGTCTCGCTGCGCGACGCGGGCGTGAGCGTGCGGCGCGAGCCGCTGACCAGCCGCGAGCTGGCCGGATGGGTGGGCCAAGCACGGTCGGCGCTTGCCTTCGCTTCTGCGCCCACGGGTGCGACGGCGGACGCTGCCTGGCAGGTCGAGCCCCGGCACTTCAGCGACGAGGCCCTGGCGGGCCTCGCCGAGCTGCCGTCGCCCGTGGCCTGCGAGTGCCTGCGCCACATGACCGAGATCGTCGCCCAGCTCGCGGCCTTCGAGCGCTACAGCCAGGAATGCATCTCGACCGGCCCCGCCGACGCGGCGTTGCATCGGCACCTCGGCCGCACCGCAGGCACCGCGCGGACGATGTTCGAGCAGGCGCTGCGCCGCGTCGTGGACGACGAATGTGGTGCGCCCGGCGATGGTCCCGTCCGCTGACGAGCCTCCGGCCTGGCTGCTGGCCGCGCGCGAGCACTGGCGCTGGCGCGGCCGGGGCCGCCCGCCGTTCGCCGCCGTGCCGGGCCCCGACCAAGCCTCGGTCTGGGACTACCCGCGTCCGCCGGTCCTCGCGCCCGACACGCGGGAGGTCGTGATCCGTTGGGGCGGCGTGGAGGTGGCGCGCACACGCCGGACGATCCGCGTGCTTGAGACCGCGCATCCACCGAGCTTCTACCTGCCCTGGGACGACGTCGCCCGGCGCTTACTGCAGCCCGCCGATGGCACGTCGTACTGCGAGTGGAAGGGGCCGGCCCGCTACTGGACGCTGGTCGACGGCGACCGTCGTCTCGCACGGGTCGCGTGGAGCTACCCCCAGCCGCTCGCCGGAGCCGAGGCACTCGCGAGCCGCGTCGCGTTCTACCCGGGCGACCTCGACTGCTCGGTCGGCGGCCGGATGGTGCGGCCGCAGCCTGGCGGGTTCTACGGCGGCTGGATCACGCCGGAGCTGACGGGCCCGTTCAAGGGCGAGTCGGGGAGCGAGGGCTGGTGACCCGTGCCTTCACGTGCAGGCGCGCCCTGAAGTCGTCGAGCAACGTCCGCGCCGGCAGGGATAGCGCCCGATCCTGACGCCACACGAGGTGCCACTGGCGCCGCAGAGGAAAGCCGGCCACCCGCAATGCGGCGAGGCCTTCGCCAGCCGGGTCGTGCGCCAGCGTGTGGCGTGACAGCACCGCCAGCCCGCGGCCCGCACGCACCGCGTGCTTGACGGCTTCGTTGCTGCCCAGCGCCATGCGCGGCCGCCATTCGATGCCTCGGGCAGTGAAGGCCCGCTCGGCGGCGGCGCGCGTACCGGAACCGGCCTCGCGCGCGAGCAGCGGCTCGCCGGTCAGTTCGGTCAGCTTCAGGCGGCGCCGGCGCGCCAGCGCATGGCCGGCCGGCGCGATGATCACGAGCGGGTTCTTCAGGAACGGCCAGCGCGCCAGCGGCAGGTGCGCCGGCGGCAGCATCATCGCCGCCAGTTCGTCGTCGCCGCGCTCGAGCCTGGCGACGACGGCGTCGCGGTTCTCGACGGCGAGCGCGATGTCGATGCCCGGGAGGGGCGTCGGCCAGCGCCGGGCGGCTGATGTAGCGGCACAGCTGCTCGAGGCGATTTCGCTCGTCGGCGGCGCAGCGCACGGCGGCGTGCAAGCTGAAACCCTGCACATCGGCATACAGCGTTTGGATGAAGGCGGCGGCCGCAAGCCGATCGCCACCGCGGGGGGTCGCGAGAGCAGTGCCTGCCGTGCATCGGCATCGACGCGTCCCAAGAAGAAGCGCGCCTCGAGGGGCGCGCTTGCGAGTCCGGCCGAGAGTCGTCGCCGGCTACCGCTCCGTCACTTGACGGTGTCGAACAGCGCCTTGGCGTCGGCGTGGCAGAAAGGCGGCTCGTAGCTGCCGTGATAGTTGCCGTAGTAGGTGGCAAACTGGGGAGAGCCCGGGAGCGGGGCGACGCCGCCGGGGCCGTAAGTCGCCTGAATGAACGCATCAACGTCGACCTCGGTCACGTTGGTTAGACCGCGGCTTTGGAAGTCGGCGTACGCCACATCGCGATGCAGCGCCGGCGGCACCGTCGGATCGCCAGCGCCGCCGCATAGCAGCGTCTTCGCCTTCGGGTTCCAGCCGAGCTCGTCGTTGAGTTTGGCGTCGAGGTAGAGGCCGTTGTTGTTATTGGTCTGCACGTCGGTGATGAAGGCGGCCTGGAAGACGAGGTCGCGGGCCTGCGTCGGGGTTTCGCCGGCCGCGCCAGGTAGCCAAAAGGTGCCGACGGTGGGGCCGGTGGTGACGAGCGTGGTGTACGTGAGCGTCGGGCTGGGCAGAAGCGTCGAGATGTAGCTCGCGTACGGCATCCGGTACACCGTATTGATATCGGTGTAGACATTGCCGTAGACGTTCTGCCACGCGTTGACGATGAAGGGCACGAAGAACTGGTAGCCGGCGATAACGGCCGGCGACTTGAACGAGCCAGAGAGGTTGTACGGGCCCGCCAGGTGGGCGCCGGCGACGACGTTGAATTCCGTGGCGTTGTCGCGCTCGGCCGCGCGGTGCGCGGCCATCGACGAATGGCCGCCCTGCGAGTAGCCGGTGAACATCACCTTGCCCGAGAGCGAGGCGCCGACCGTGCCGGCCGCGTAGCGCGCCGCGCGCAGGGAGTCGATCACCGAGCTCGCCTCCGAATCGGCGTGGAGGTACGGGTGATAAGGGAACGAAGACTTGGCGTAGCCAAGGTAGTCGGTCGCGACGACGACATAGCCCTGCGCCGCATACACGGCGGCGAGCAGGAAGGTCTCCCCGTCAGCAGGGTTCGCGAGCGTGCGCGGCTTCTGCACGTCGGTGCCCTTCGCATAAGCAAGCAGTGGTTCCCCGGTCGTCGTGCAGGTCGCCGATGCGACCGGCACGAGCATCGCTGCCGAGGCATTGGTCTGCTCGCCCTTCGGGCCGATCGTGTGGTAGTTCAGCGCGACAACCTTGACGTCGCACTTTGCCGGGCCGGTCAGCGTGCTCAGAGGCCCGGCGTCGATCTGCGCCGCGGTGAGTGTGCCGACCGTGGCCGGGGCTTCGACAAGGGAGCCTCGGGCGGGCGCGTCGTCGCCGCCGCCGCAGCCGGCGAGGAGGGTCGCGGCGGCCGCGAGGGCGCCAAGCTGGAACGATTTCATACGTCTCCGTCGTGTGGTTGTGGAGCCATCGTAGGCGCAGCGGCACGCCGCAGGCCAGCGGGAAATCCCATGGGACGCGGATTGCCGGACCGGCGAGGGCCTCGGCCTCGCCTTCAGGCGATAGAAAGGCTGGATGAGATGCCAGGAAGCTGCCCGTGGCCAGAGACCGGAACTGTGGTGGATACCGGGGCGGGGTCCACGAATCGAAGGTCAGCTTCCTGGCGTGGCCTCGTACTCACACTGCCGGCCACAAGCGGGTGCTCCTGACAGTCCGGTTCCGGCCCCGACTCTGCGGCTTGCGTCTGCGGCGAGGACTCCAAGACTCGCTGTTGCTCGGGCGGCCCGCCCGGTGACCTTCAGCGGTCAGGCACCGGCGATCGGCGGGGAGCCGGCCAGCGCTGTTCGGAGCTTTGCAATCTCCCGGCACAGCTCGGATTCGGGGCCGGCGTCAAGCCCCTCCGCAAGGCGTGACGCCGTCGACAGGTGGAAGCCCGCGGCAGCCAGGTCGCCAACCGCACGCTCACACTCGCCGAAGAAGCAATGCAGCACCCCAATCTCCCAAAGGTCGTTCACCTCACGCAGCATGGCCTCGCTCGCAGCCAGTGCCTGGCGCGCCTGGCCCAACGTGCCCAGCGCGGTATGCAGGCGCCCCAGGCGGCCAAGAGTCCGGCCTTCGCCTAAGCGGTAACCGGATTCGCGAGCCAGCGCGAGGGCCTGCTCGAACTGTTCCCGGGCCCGCTCCAACCAGCCCTGGTGCCGATATAGATCACCCAGAAATTGGCGGACGTTGACTTCGAAGCGGCGGTTGCCGGCGTCCAGCGCAATGCCCAGGGCCGCCTGGAGATCGTCCGAAGCCTCCGCCAGTCGGCCATGCCGCAGATGGACCCAACCCCGGTCGCCGAGCACATGGCCTTCGACGCGGCGATCGCCGTACTCGCGAGCAATCGCGAGCGCGTCAGTGAAGTACCGCAGCGCTTCCTCGCTGTTGCCCATCAGGCTGTGCCAGATGCCCAAGTTGCAGAGCTCATGTCCTTCGTTGGGCCGAAAGCCGTGTTCGCGACAGAGTGCAAGCGCCATCTGGTACAGATGCAACGCATCACCCATCCGACCACTGTCGCTGGATCTGTTCGCCTGGCTGTCCAGGCACATGGACTCGGTTCGGCCATCGCCCATCTCGCGAGAAATGGACAAGGCGTCCTGCATGCATTGCAGCGATTCGTCCATACGGCCGAGGACGCTGTACACGTCTCCCATTCCGTACAAGGTTCGACCTTGCGCGCGGCGGTCTCCAGCCTCGCGTCGCAGTCTCAGGGCCATCTCGAAATGCTGCAGCGCCTCTTCGTGTTGACCTGTGAATCGCAGAACAACCGCAAGGGTGTGAGTAGCGCGGCCCCTGTCAGCGGGCACTAGCGTGTCGAGTGCCAGAACCTGCCGGCCAAGCTCCGTTGCCAGGCGGTAGGGGCCCCTGGGCAACAGCACGGCCCACGTCGCCGCAAACGTCGCGGCCGCCACCGGCGCGTCGGTGCGGCCGATGGCGCGTCGACACGCCGCTACGAGGTTGTCGGCCTCGCATGAGAGCGCCTGCAATCGAGCAGCGCCGCCGACAGTCTGCAACTCGTCGAGTGCAGCCGTGGTCCCGAACCGCGCGAAATAGCGACCGTGCCGCTCGGCGGCGCCTGCCGCCAAGGCGTTATGGGTTGGGGCCGACGCGTCATCGAACTGGCATAGCTTCTCCGCCGCGTATTCCTGAATGCTCGCGTACATCCCGAAGTGCAGTTCGTCGATCTCCAGACGCTGGCCCACGCCGGGTGTCTGCACTCGCAACAAGCTCCGCTCCACCAGCGACTGCACAACGTCGACCACCGACGGTGCTTGCGGCCACGCCGAGAGTTCGAGCACGTTCTCGGCTGCATCCAGCGTGAAGCCGCCGACAAACACCGAGGCGTGCGCGAGTGCGCCTTGTTCCCAGGGAGTGAGCAGCGCCCATGACCAGTCGATCGCGGAACGCAGCGTCGCCTGACGCGCCGGCGCACCGCGCGCGCCGACGAGTATCTGGAAGCGGTCCTTCAAGCGCGCCAGAAGCTGCCGCGGCGCCAGCGCCACCACTCGTGCCGCCGCCAGTTCGATGGCCAGCGGCAGCCCGTCCAGCATCGCAACGATTTCCTGAACGATCGGCCGGTTCGACGCCGTCAATTCGAAGTCGGCTTTGCGCGCCCGGGCTCGCACGGCGAACAGTTCCACGCCCGCACCGTCAATGGCCAGTGGTTCCAGGGGCATGACGTGCTCGGCCGGCAGCCCCAGCACCTCGCGGCTCGTCACCACGAAGCTGGCTAGCGGTGCACGCTCCAACCACGGCGTCAAGGTCGCCGCAGCGAGCGCGCTGACCTGCTCGAAGTTGTCGAGCAGAAGCAGGCATTTCCCGCGACCGGCGATGACGCGACCGAGTTGCGTGATCGGCTCGTCGGTGCCGAGCGGAACATCGAGCGCGGCCGCCACCGCGAACGCAATTCCACTCACGCTGCGCGCCTCCGAGAGGTCGCAGAAATAAACGCCACCGGGCCAGTCTCCCAGCCAAGTCCAGGCGTAGCGGCGCACCAGACGCGTCTTGCCCGCCCCACCCATGCCTAGAACGGTCACCAGCCGCTCGCCGGAGTCCAGGCGCGCCGCGAGCCCTTGCAGGTCCTTACCTCGCCCGACGAACTCGTCGCGTTCGGCGGGCAGCGAATGCGGGATCTCGCGGGCCGGTCGCCAAGAGGCCTCCCAAGGGATCACCCGATACGACGTGGCGGTATCGGGGGGCGGCGAGAAGGGCGGCTCGCCCGGCACGCCGAGCTCCAGGAGCTCCATCGGTTCGACGATGCCCTTCAGCCGGTAGTGCCCGTGGCTGCGAACGGACAAGCCATCGGAAAGGGGCGCCAGGGCTGCATGCGCCGCCGCGCTCAAGAGCGTCTGTCCCCCGATGGCCAGACTCATGATTCGCGCTGCCGTGGGCTTGGCCAAGCCGTCCAGTTCCAGCGGTTTTGCGCCACGCGAGACGTCGGCGGCAGCGTTCTGGGTCAGGATGATCTCGCCCAGATGGAGCCCGGCGCGAGCTCGAAGCGGCGGGTCGAGAGCGGCGATCGCGCGGTGGTAGGCCACTGCGTAGGTGGCAGCTTCGGAGGCGCTCTCGAACAGCAGCAGGAATCCGTCTGTCTTGTCGATCTCCCTGCCGTCGTGAAGGATCAGTAGGTCGCGCGCGAGCCGGTCATGGGCCGCCCACACCTGGGCCATGCGCACGTCACCCAAGGCCTGCGACAGCTTTGTACTGTCGACCACATCGATCAGTAGAAGGGCTCGCGTGATGAGTGACACGCCAAAATCATGACAGATCGCGCCGTGCCAGCTCGCACTCGAGATGAACGCCACAGAAGATACCGTCTACATCATTGGGATTGGCTACGTGAAGAGCGGGGCTTGCGGATCGCATGCTGGCCCCTACGGACAGGAAGCCTTGATGGGTAGCACCGAGATGCGGCTGAAGGATTCTGCGTTGACCTGATAGAGAGATCAGCCTCTGCAGCGTCGACATCGAAGGGCCCGTGCCCTCGCCACGGGCAGCTTTTAGGAAGTCATTTTTGGTTGAGCGAATGTCGCAGTTGGGTCGGGAGTCCTCATTCGCAGCCGACGGAAGCTGCCACCGGCGGTGCCTACATCGGGGCTGGCTTGCGTCACTACTTCGATCTCCAACGCATGGCAGGTTCCGAAGTAGAGCAGCCGGACGCCTGGTCGTACGACGAACGACAGCTTGCGGCCGCAGCAGACGCTCGGCCGCCGAAACCGACTGACCGTGACTCGTCTGATCCGGTGATTCGATTGGCGCCCTGGAACGACGGCAGTTGGCCGCGCACCGCCTGCGGCGACCTGCAGGTATGGGGCCACTCAATTTGGGCGTCAACTACCGCGCGGTCTCATCGGCGACTCGACGGTCGGAGGTCCGAAATCAGGCAATTGCCACGTCGATCCGATCCGAGGTGCGGCAAGCCTGCATCGGATTGCACAGGCTGGTTTCTCTTCTTCTCTTCGTCAACATCGCGAAGTCAACGGCGACGACGCGCCGGCGAACAGCTGCCTGGTCACCGCAGCCTCGATGGGTATTCGATGCAAAGATTGCTCGGGCGGCGAACCCGAGATCAGAAATATTCGCCCGCGACGCCAGCCAACCGATCATTCAACCGCGCGACTGCTGCCGCAGGCCGTGTGCGATACGTGCTTTCGCTGCCACTGCCTCGATCGACCCAGTCCAGCGCTAGTGCGTCGTACACCGGCCGCCAGCCTTCGCGCTGGCGCAGCAGCATCGCCGGATTGGGCAGGTAGTACCCATTGCGCGTGCGCGCCCACAGTTTGCGTGCCGGCTTGTAACCGCTGTCGACCTCGGCGCGTGCCAGCACCTGGTTGACGTAGCCGCGCTTACGCCGGATGTCCTTCCAAAGATGAACAGGCAATGCCTCGAGCGTCTGATGCAACTGTTCGGCGAAAAAGCCCTGCCCGTACTTCCAGGCCGGGTGAGGCCGCGCAGCGCAATGTGACCATTGGGTCTTCAACCCCGCCAGCATCAGCGTGAGCACCCAGTACTCGCCTTGATGATTCTCGACCCGCACCAACCTTCCGTCTACCTGCACGTCAATGCCTGACGGTGCGATTCGCGCGAACAGCAGCGCCAGTGCCGCCTTGGCGAACGCGGGTTCGTCGATCGACCGGTTGACCGCGTGGTGCCACGCGGTGTGCCCAAACTCGTCTTCGGCCGTTGAGTCTCCACCCTTGTCGAGCAGGGCTTGCACCAGCGCGGCGTTGCCGGCGCGCGCGGCCAGCATCAGCGGCGTACCACCCACCGGCGTCAGATGGTCGACACCGTGGGCGTCGCACAGCCGCAGAATGTCCTTAAAGTTCTTCGCGGCGTAAGCCCGCAGATGACGCTGCCTCAATGCGGCGACTGCGCGCAGCGACAGCTCCTGCTGCCTCTTCCAATCGGGCAGCTGCACGCCGAGCATTGCCGAACCGCCAATCCAGCCGAAGTCACCCTCCGGCGCCAGACTGCGAGCGGTCTGAAAGTTGGCGCGCGCAAGCTGTTCCACCCAGGCCTGCTGACCGTGCCACAGCGCGTAGTCCAGCAGGACCTGCTTCTGTTTGGCGCTTGGATTGCTGCGGTCCAGCGCCCTGGAAGCTATCTCCTCGATCAGCCGGCGACTCCACGGCGTCCATGGCACCGGCCGGGCTTGCAGGAAGGTGTCCCGGATGGCGCGCGCCTGTTCCTCCTTGCCTTGCAACTCGAGCTTGCGCGCTTCCTGCGCCCATTCTTCCTTGGTGGATGCTTGTGCCGGTGCAGCGTGGGCCTCGCCGAGCTTCAGGCCGAGGAGGCTCAGCAGCGGATGACCGGGGTCGGATTCGACGATCGTCAGGCTTTCCACCGCCCGCGTCATCGCCACATACAGAGCGTTGACGTAGAACTTGTACAGCTCAAGCGCCTTGTCGCTCTTGTCCTTGGCCCGACGGTAGTCGAGTTCGTCCCGTTCGAGGTCCTGCGCGGTAACGCCGTCACAGAGCGCGGCATAGGCCGAGCGCTGGCCCGAGACGATGCCCAGCAGGAGCACATGCGGATACTCCAGTCCCTTGGCCTCATGCACCGAGAACACCAGGGGCGTATGGAACTGCACCCTCGCCGCGGGCTTGTCTTCGTCGCGCAGCACGATCACCGCGTGACGCGCCGACGCGCGCGTAGCGGCGTCGAGCTGCTTGAGTGCGGCGTCCTTCGCCTGGATCAGAGTCACGTCACCCGGCTCGCCCGAGGGACTTTGCACCAGGAAATTGCTCTCGCGGTCAATCGAGCCGAAGCGCGCCTGCTTGATCTTGAGAAGCGTGTTGGCCAACTGGGTCACCGCCAACGTGTTGCGGAAGTTGGCCTGCAGCACCTGCAATTGCTGGCGTTGCGCGGCCTCGCCGGCCAGGCCTTTCCAGAACAGAGTCTTGACGGCTGCCCAGGAGAAGAAGTTCGGGTGGACGATTTGGTTGGAATCGCCGCACAGCAGAAACTGGCCGGGCGCTTTGAGGCAGGCGAGCACAAGAGCGAGTTGGACGCCGGTGAGGTCCTGCACCTCGTCGATGACGATGAAGTCGTAGATCGCCTTCGCCAGTGGCCGCCAATCGTGGGCAACCAGGTTCAGGTCGAACAGGCCGGCTTCGCTCAGCCACTGCCGGTAGCGGCCGAACAGGTTGTGCGCCGCTTCCCGCGCCGCTGTCGTCAGCAGGCTCTGGCGAGTACCGAGTGCTAGGTAGTCGTGCAGGCTCATGGGTCCGGTTGGCTGGGCACCGATGACGCCGCGGAACTCTTCGAACAGGGCATGGTCATCGACGTCGCCGAGCGCCCTGACGGCGTCGCGATGCCGATCGAACCAGCCGCGAAAGGCGTCAAACGTGAGCTCGCGGCCCTTCGGTATCTGCAGCGTCTCCAGGAACTCGCGGTAGCTCAGGAATTCGGCTTCTTGAGCCGGGTTGTCGTATCCGTGGGCGTCGTAGAGGGCGCGCGCCGACTGCGCCAGATAGGCCGACTGGGTGACATAGAGCACCCGCCCGTGGGCTTCGCGCAGCTTGGCCAGCGTGACGGCCGTCTTGCCCGAGCCCGCCGAGCCGACCAGAACCACAGGCGCCGGCAGGCGCCGCACGGCTTCCTGGGCGTCGTCGAAGACGATGGGCTTATCGAGTAGCTCGAACTCGGTGCGCGTGGCGTGCAACCACCGCAACGGCCCGGCCTCGGCGGCGAAATGGGCGGGATCGACATTCGGCTCGTGATCGATCTTGGCCTCGTCGATCGGCGCCCCGCGCAGGAAGCGCGATTTGTCGTAGGCGTGGTTCTCGATGACCTCGAGAGCCAGGCACACGGTTTCGCCATGGTGGCGTGCGAACTGCAAGAGCAACCGGTTGCTGTAGTCAAGCTTCGCACGGTAGTAAGCACCGATGTGCAACTTCTTGACGTCAGGACTCCTGAAGTCGCCGGCTTCAATGGCGGCGCGCACCTTGGCAAAGGCGGGCTTGACCCGACGCAGGTCGAGGTCCTTGTATTGCAGGAGGCGCATGGAGCGGCGTAGCGAAACTGCAGCGGCGTGAGTCACGATTCTGCCGGGCTCGCAGGACATGACGTGTGCCCGGGTCCGGGACTTCAGAATGGCATCCATTCGACTACTTCGCGATCCCGACGGTGCCGGCGCTGAAGCAACAGCAGGACACGATCGCCACCCTCACTCAGCTGGCCCGCCTCGGCATTCCCGCGTCCAGGCTCAAGATCGTTTTCAACCAGGTCGAAGACGGCGTCAGGGTCGACGAAGCCTTCGACACCCTGCTCGCCTTCATCGAAGGGAACCCGGTCACGCAGACGAGCGTGCAGTGCAAGCTCGGAACCAACGAGGTCTACGAGCGCGTCAAGGGCACCGGCAGGGACCTGACGGAGCTGGCCAGCGACAAGACCGACTACAAAGCGCTCATCGCCAAAGCCCAGAGCACCGCCGACAAGCTCGCTCTGGCACAGAAGCTCGCCACCCGACGGCTGGCTTCGGCGTCGTGCCCGAGCTCGGCTCGTGCTTTGCGGCGCTCGAGCTCCGCCAGGTGGATGCCTGGCCGTACCATGAGCCGCATCGCGACCGTGCGCGAAGCCATGATCGCCGAGATGATCGGCGACATCACGGAGCTGCTCGAC
The DNA here is from genome assembly GCA_025351025.1 of Burkholderiales bacterium. Taxonomy (GTDB): domain Bacteria; phylum Pseudomonadota; class Gammaproteobacteria; order Burkholderiales; family Burkholderiaceae_C; genus Schlegelella_A. Next base: position 11,019 of record JANXWR010000080.1, read on the forward strand.
CACAGGAGACCCTCACGCCGTCGATGAACGACTCCCGCAAGAAGCTGACGGACGCTGCGGTCAGCCTGACCGCCCGCGTCGAGTCACTCAAAGCACACCTGATCGAGACCGCGACGCTGGCCGAGAGGACGACGCTCGACAGCATTGCTACTCGCACCCGGCAGATGGTATTGGAGAGCTACTGCCAGCACCAAACCATCGAGGTGAGTCACCGAAATGCAGATGTCGCGCCGTTGCGCGCTCCGCATCGTCGCGCTCACCCGTGACCCATGGATGTAGATATGGTCCTCATCACGCCAGTAGAGTGTCGGCATGACTACCGGTCCCCGGCTGTCGGCGATTCCGACGTGACACATCACGCCGTCGTCGAGAATGGCAAGCAGAGTGGCTCGGTCGTAGGCGGCGCGTTTCGCGAACCGGCGCACGCGAACGCGGTCGGTCCTGGGACGTTCGGTATTGGGGTCGAGCGCCTGATCGTTGACGTAAGCTCTCATGCTTCGACTGTATCAGGTACCTGATATGACTGACAAACCGACAGCAAAGGTGCGAGAGCCGAAGATCGGCGAAGGCAAGCGGGGCCGCTCGGGACATCTGATCTATCTGCTGCGGCAAGCCAACACTGCCATGCACCAAGCTCTCGATCGCGAGCTGTTCGAGCTCGGGTTGACCTTCCCGCAATATTCCGCGCTGACGATGATCAACGCCCACCCTGGCCTTTCCAGTGCCGAGCTGGCGCGAATATCGATGCTCACCCCGCAGAGCACAAACGAGACGGTGCAGCGGCTCGAGGCCGCAGGATGGGCGATGCGCGCATCCGTTCCCGGCGAGGGACGAGCGATGCGGCTCGAAATAACTGCGTCCGGGCGCAAGGTCTTGGGCCTTGCGCGCGCGTGCACGGACCGGATCGAAAACCGCCTCGTGCGGCTCATGGCCGGCGACGCTGCGATCGCCGCCTGGCTTGTCGCTGTTGCCGTGGCCTTTGGCGAAGAAGACGTGGCGGAGCCCGCGAGTTCGGGGATCCGCCCTTAGTTCGAAGTTCAGGTCGGGCCTTCTGGTCGCCGAGGCTTCTGCACAGCGCGCAGGCCAAGACCGATGTCTTCCGCTGCGGGAAACGACCTACGAACCCTCGCCCATACTTTATCTGCCCGGTTCCCGTACACGGCGTCCAAGCGCCGGTATATCGGTGATGGATCAAGAGCCCCGACTCAATCTTTCAGGGGTTGTGCCTCGGGCTCACCGACTGGCGCTGCTGAGCCCACCAGGCAATGACTAAGCAGCCCGCAATGCAGAGGAAGAACGCCACAGGCACTACAAAGAGAAACTGTCGCGCCAAAATGGCGGCAAGGACGTTTGCAACGATGAATGCAACGATCATCGCGCGAGCGCTCGTCGGCGCCGATTTGTTCAGCGAGGCTATCTGCCAAAGTACCACCATTTGTAGTAGCAGATAGACAGACAAAGTCCAGCCGAATCCCATGTAAAAGTCAAAGTAGCTGCGCTGCTCGCCCTGCGCATTCATCTTGAAGTCCCGCATCGCGAGCAACACGTTGCTCTCACCGATTGGCGACCACAGTTTTAGCCCGCCCGCCGAATGCCCAGCGGCCAGCAGCAGCGTCAACAACGATGCAGCTCGCAGCCACACTCCAGTACTCCACAGCTTCAATCTCATGCTTGGACCTCCCCGGCTATTCGCTTTGAACCCTCGCGCCCGATTGGGATACGTTCGCCTCGAAATAAGCTTTCAACCAGCCCAGCACCCTCTCCCATCCGCTGGTGTGCGCCTCACAGGACTCGCGCCTGGGCTTGAAGCCGTCGTGGCGAATCGTTAGGCGCGTGCCGACTTTCGTGTCTTCCAAGTAGTAGCTCAGAACCGTTGGCTCACCAGGGTCCCAGCCGGCACACCAGGTCTGAACAAGACGATGCGGCGGGTCTACTTCTAGGTATTCGCCTTCGACGTAGTACGGATTACCGTCGGCAGACTTGCCCCCCGCTCGCCACCGCCCGCCAACGCGCAAATCGCACTCCCAGGAATCGGTCCTGTAAGTCTGATCATCGCCCCACCATTGTGTGATTTCGGCGCTGGACAATGCTCTGAAGACTCGGTCCGGCGGTGCGGCGATCTCGACAACGGCGATGATCGTGCCGTTGTGGACATCTGCCAGCGCGCGAGGTCCGGCGAATTGGCTCATGTTCCCTCCAGGTGACGCTTCAACTTGCCAATACTCCTGAGCCAAAAGGTTCGATAGCCTTCCAGCCAACCCGAGACGTTCTGCAGCGGCATGGGCTGCAGCTCATAGAAGCGCTCTCGACCGACGCGGTGCTCGACTACCAACCCCGCTCCCTTCAAAACCCCCAGATGTTTCGAGATTGCTGGCCGCGACTGCGTGAAATTCGAGGCGAGTTCATTGACGGGAGCGGGCCCCGCCCGTAGGCGGTCCATGATGGCGCGTCGAGTGGGGTCGGCGATCGCTTTGAACGGGTCCGCTTTCGTGGTTGTCGATCGCATTCGCGTATCTATTTGGTTACGCGATTATGTTGTACGACAAAAACTCCGTCAACACACTGTCGCGGGCATCGTAGAGCGGCGACACACGGGGTGCACGAGGAGTACATCCGCGAAGTGTCGTCTGACAGGCGTCGTGATGGGCCACGAAGTCTGGTCCTTCGACAACGGCTTATCAGCGTGACAGGTCGAGAAAGAGGACGCCCGCAGACCGGTTGCAGCCGCGACGAGCCATGACTACGTGCTGACCCGAGACCACTGCGATCGGCGCGCTGTGGATGTGGCCGCCGAAGATTGAAAAGTACGGCTCGGCGAACTGGTATCACGCAACGGCGGTGAGCGGAGCAAAGGCCGTTCGATACACGCGCTGCACGAGATGCGCGATGCAAGACACTCGGACGTTTGGTTGATTGACACGTCGCGCAAGCCCCGGAACTTGTTCAAGAGCTTCCGACTGCGCGCCAAATCGCTCCGACGACGATCGCATGCTGAGAATCAACGCAGTGACTTTTGCAGTGACTGGGCTCTCCGAACCGCCCGAATCCAGGCTCGTTGAGGGCTGCCGAGGCGAATTCGATCCTCCTCCCGCGACGACGAACCCGAGCCGTTCGGCATCCCGTTGACAACGGCTAGCGGCCGGGCAATCGAAGCCGCATAGATCGCCGTCACCGCATTCGTGTGCGTAGCTCCGAGTGCTCAGGCGGCCTTGATCTTCAAGATCTGGCCGCCGGCGCTCAGCGCGTCCAGGTAGTTCGCCCAGCGCTGCGCCGCAATACGTCTCTGGTCCATGAATTCAGTACGGTCATATGCGCCCTTCAGCGGCCCCGACTTCGCGTGAGCAAGCGCCGCCTCAATCACCGCTTCATCGATGCCCAGCTTCTCGACCATGATGGTCCTGGCCGTCGCGCGAAAGCCGTGAGCCGTCATGTCGTCCCGAGAGAAGCCTAGTCGGCGCAGCGCCGTGTTCAGAGTGTTGTCGCTCATCGGCCGCTCGCCCGAAAGGAGGCTGGGGAACACGTAGCGACCATGGCCGGTGAGCGGATGCAACTCGTCCTTCAAGCTTGCAACGGCCTGCATTGACAGAGGCACAAGGTGCGGACGGCCGTTGCGCTTGCCATCAAGGCGTCGCTTCATCTTGGCCGCCGGGATGCTCCACATCGCGGCCTCGAGGTCGAGCTCGGCCCACTCCATCGATCGCAGGTTGCCAGGCCGCTGGAAGAGAAGCGGCGCCAGCTGAAGCGCGGCGCGCGTGATCGGCTGGCCCTGATAGCCGGCGATGGCGCGAAGCAGGTCGCCGACCCTTTTCGGCTCGGTCAGCGCGCCCATGTGCTTGACCGCCAGCGGCTTGAGCGCGCCGCGCAGATCGGCAGCCACGTTGCGCTCGCACCGACCGGTGGCGATGCCGTACATGAAGACCTGGCCACTGAATTCGCGCGCGTCGTGCGCGGTATTGATTGCGCCGCGCGCCTCGATCTTCCTCAGCGCGTGCAAAAGGATGGGCGCGGTCACGTCGGGCAACGCCAGCGAGCCGAGCCACGGAAACAGGTCCTTCTCCATCGCGCGTAGCCAGTGCTTCGCGTGAACCTCGCTCCAACCGCTCTTCTTCGTCGCATGCAGGTCACGGGCGACCGCCTCGAATGTCGCGTCGCTCGCCGTGGCCTTCTGGATCTTGTCCGCCCGACGCTTCTGCACCGGATCCGTGCCAGACCGATGCAGCTTTCGAGCGTCATCTCGTGCCTCGCGTGCGGCCTTCAATGACGCGTCCGGGTACGAGCCGAGCGCGAGTCTCTTCTTTGCCCTCGGGGTAATAGCGCCAGAACCATCGCTTCGAGCCACCCGGCGAGACCTCCAGATAGAGGCCTGCCGCATCGCTCAAACGCAGGCGCTTCAGACCTTCAGGACAGATGGCATTTCTGCAAGCGGCGTCGGTCAGCAGTTGTGCCCGGGTTTTTAGCCTAGTGTCCCGGATTTTGCCCGGGTTTGGACCCGGATTTCAGGCCGCAAACGCAACGGAACTCTTGAGACCTTCTGGGATCTTCGCAACGCCAAAATACCTATGAATATCGGCCCGATATAGGGCCGATTTGATTCATCTTTAGACGTTCTGGGAGCCCCTGGATGGTGCCTCGGGTCGGAATCGAACCGACACTCCTCGCGGAACGGGATTTTGAGTCCCGCGCGTCTACCAATTTCGCCACCGAGGCCACGGGGCTAGAAGAGGGTTGCGAGTTTGCCATAGAGGCCCCGATCGGCGCAGGGACCGTAGACTCTCGGCCTTCCCCTGCCCGGCCTCGTCGTCGCCCGCATGCCACCGCTTCCACCCGTCACGCAAGCGCTGTTGCTCGCCAACGTCGCGATCTTCTTTCTCGACGAGCTGTTAGGCCGAACCCTGACCGTCTGGTTCGCGCTCTGGCCGATCGGCAGCGCCGAGTTCTGGCCCTGGCAGATCGGCACCTACGCCTTCCTGCACGGCAGCTTCAACCACCTGTTCTTCAACATGCTGGGCCTCTGGATGTTCGGCTCCGAACTCGAGATGGTGTGGGGCCAGAAGCGCTATCTGCAGTTCTACGCGGCGAGCGTGGTCGCGGCGGCGCTGACGCAGCTCATCGTCAATGCCGTGCTCGGCTCGGCCGCGCCGACGATCGGCGCCTCGGGCGGGCTGTTCGGCCTGCTGCTCGCCTTCGCGATGATCTTTCCGGACCGCATCATCCTGCTCTTCTTCGTCATTCCGGTGAAGGCGAAATACCTGGTCGCGCTTTATGGCCTGATCGAGCTCTACCAGGGCGCCTACGTCATGAACTCCGGCGTCGCCCACTTCGCGCACCTGGGCGGCATGCTCGGCGGCCTGCTCACGCTTCGTTACTGGCGACGCCAGCCGCCGTTCAGGCGGCGCTGAGCGCCATCGGTCGGAAACAAAGCCCCTCTGCCCCACCGGGCGTTCGGCGCGGATCATGCTTCGCTGAACCGACACGCGTTGACGCGAGGGCCGCCATGACCGAGCCGTTGATCCAATCGCCGCAGCAACAGCGCTGGCGCCGTTCGGCGATCGCCTTCACGATCTGGCTCCTCGCCGGCCTGGGCAGCGAAACCGTGGCCCGCGCCGAGACGCCGCAGAACATCGCCGCCCCGGCCAACGCCGTGCTGGCCCGGCTCGAGGCGCGCAAGGCCGCGCTCGCCCGCGCCAATGCAGCAGTCGTCGGCGTCGAGGTCAGGGCCGTCGAAGACGCTCGCTCGATCGCCACCCTGGGCCGGGTGCGCGAGGGCTCGGGTGTCGTCATCGGCAAGGACGGGCTGGTGCTGACGATCGGCTACCTGATCCTCGAAGCCGACCATGTCGACCTCGTCGACAGCGGCGGCCGGCACATCCCGGCGCGCGTCGTCGCCTACGACCTCGCCTCCGGCTTCGGCCTGCTGCAGGCATTGGCGCCGCTCTCGCTCGCGCCGGTGCCGCTCGGCACCTCGGGCCAGGTCAAGAGCGACGAGCCGCTCATGATCGCGAGCGGCGGCGACGACGGCGACCTGAGCCTGGCGCGCATGGTCTCTCGCCGCGATTTCTCGGGCTACTGGGAATATCACATCGACGGCGCCCTCTTCACCGCGCCGGCGCGCAGCGACCACAGCGGCGCCGGCCTCTTCAACGCCGACGGCGAGCTGGTGGGCATCGGCTCGCTCGTCGTCAGCGACGCCGCCGGCCGCGACGCGGCACCGGTGCGCGGCAACATGTTCGTGCCGGTCGATTTGCTCAAGCCGATTCTCGCCGAGCTGCGCACGCGCGGTGCCTCGCACGCCAGCACGCGGCCGTGGCTCGGCCTCAACTGCGTCGAGTACGAAGGCCACGTTCGCGTCGTCCGCCTGACGCCGCAGAGCCCGGCCGAAGAGGCCGGCCTGGAGCCCGGCGACCTGATCGTCGCCGTCGATGGCACCGAGGTCGCCGACCTCGCCTCGTTCTACAAGACGCTCTGGCGCGAGGAGCGGGCCGAGCGCGAGGTCGCGCTCGAGGTCAAACGCGGCGCCGACTCCCTGCACCTGACGGTGCGCGCCGTCGACCGCATGAAGACGCTGAGCCGCCCGCAGGGCGTCTAGGCTTTGCGCTAGTAACCCAGCGCGCGGTCGATCGCGTTCGGCACACCCTCGCCCTGCTGCAGGGCGCGCAAGGCGGCGACGAACTGCGCGGCGATTACCGCAGTCGACGACTGCGCCGCGATGTGCGGCGTGATGGTGATGCCCGGCACGTTCCAGAGCGGATCGCCAGTGGGCAGCGGCTCGCGGCGCTGCACGTCGAGCGCGGCGCCCGAGAGCTGGCCGGAGCGCACCGCCTCGATCAGGTCGGCCTCGACGACATGGGCGCCGCGTGCCACGTTGACGAGATAGCTGCCGCGCGGCATCGCCGCGAAGGCGCGGGCGTCGAGCAGACCCTCGGTGGCCTCGGTGAGCGGCAAGGCGCAGACGACGATGTCGCTGTCGGCCAGCATCTGATGCAGGGTCTCGGTCGAACGACGGCTCCAGCCGCGCGCGCGAAAGCCGACCCGTTCGAGCCAGCGCACGACCTCGCTGCCGATCGCGCCGGTGCCGAGCACGACTACACGATGGGTGGCGAGGGGCGTCGGCTGGCGCAGCCAGGCGCGTTCCTGCTGCTGCACGGCATAGCGTTCGAGGTCGCGCGCATGGCGCAGCACCATGGTGGCGACGAACTGCGCCATGCCGGCCGCCTGCGCCGGATCGACGGTGCGCGAGACAACGATATGCGGCGCCAGATCCGGCACGAGCAGCTTCTCGACGCCGGCGGCGATCGAGCAGACCCAGCCGAGCCTCGGCATGCGCGCGGGCAGCCCGGGCGGCATGCTCCAGCCGATCGCGGCGTCGATCTCGGCGAGCGTCGCGTCGTCGAGGCTGGGGCGGAACTCGATCAGCTCGAGCTCGGGAGCGAGCGCCGAGATCGCGGCGATGAAGGGCGCCGCCGGCATCGGCTGCGTCAGGAGCAGGATCTTCATCGGCCGATGGCGCGCTCTCGTCATTCCGGCTTGGCGCCCGAGGCCCGGATGTACTCGATCCACTTCGGCGCATCCTTCGCGAACGCGGCGGTGAATTCCTCCGGCGTGTTAGCGAGCGGCGTCTGGCCCTGCTCGATCATCTTCTGCAGCACGTCGGGCATGTGCGTGACGGTGGCGATCTCCTTCTGCAGGCGATCGACGATGGCGCGCGGCGTGCCGGCCGGCGCGTAGGCGGCGATCCAGATCGGCAGCTCGAAGCCCTTGAAGCCCTGCTCGCTGAAGGTCGGCACGTCGGGCATCGCCGAGGAGCGGACCGGGCCGGTCATGCCGAGCGCCTTGAGCTTGCCGGACTGCACCTGCGGCTTGGCGCCGACCGGG
>JANXWR010000101.1 GCA_025351025.1 Burkholderiales bacterium
CGTCGCCGCCGTAGTCGATCTCGAGTTCCTCCATCGCCTCTTCCTGCTCGGCGTTGCTCGAGGCGATGCGCAAGGTGCCCGGCTCGATGTTCACGCGCACGCCCTTGAACTTCTCGCTCGTCAGGATCGCGGCACGTTGCAGGCTCTGCAGGAACGGCGAGCGGCCGAGCGTGACCTTGTTCTTGTGGTTCTTCGGGATGACGCGGTTGTAGTCGGGGAACTTGCCTTCGACGAGCTTGGTGACGAACTCCATGCCACCGAACGAGAACTTGGCCTGGTTGGGCGCGAAGCGCATCTCGATCGGCGTGTCGTCGTCCTTGAGCAGCCGCTGCAACTCGAGCACGGTCTTTCTCGGCAGGATGACCTCCTGCTTCGGAATGTCGGTTTCGAGCGTGGCCTGGGCCAGCGCCAGGCGATGGCCGTCGGTGGCGACGAGCGTCAGGCTCTTGCCTTCGGCGACGAAGAGGATGCCGTTCAGGTAGTAGCGGATGTCGTGCACCGCCATCGCGAAATGCACCTGCGCGACGAGGCCGCGCAACGCCTTCTGCGGCACGCTGAAGACCGGCCCGAAGTCAGCCGATTCCTGGACCAGCGGAAAGTCGTCGGCCGGCATCGTCTGCAGGGTGAAGCGGCTCTTGCCGCCGGCCAGGGTGAGCTTGGATTGGGTCGCGCTCAAGGTCACGGTCTGGTCGGCCGGCATCGAGCGCAGGATGTCGATGAGCTTTCTGGCGCCCACCGTGGTCGCGAAGTTCGTCGAGTCGCCACCGAGCTCGGCAACTGTGCGCACCTGGATCTCCAAGTCGCTGGTCGTGAACTCGATGCTCGCGCCGGTCTTTCGGATCAGCACGTTGGCGAGGATCGGCAGCGTGTGCCGTCGCTCGACGATTCCCGAGACCGCTTGCAAGGCTGCCAGGAATTTTTCTTGTGCGGCTTTCAAGACAATCATGTCAACCTCTCAAGCTGGTCGTTGTAGTAGGCAAGCGCCTGTTCTGTGGGCAATCGCATTTTCGCCCTTTCTTTCAAGCAGTTAGGCTGCCGCAAAGCCTGTCGATCGAGTCTGTTCGGGCACGCCGCGCAAAGCGAACAACTCGGCCAGAACAGCCCGGCCTGTGGACAGAGCACAGTTGTGCCTGAAGTTGTCCCCACGGTTGTTGCTTGACAGTCGCCGTCATTTCGCGCTGGGATTGCACGTCAGCCCTTCAACGTCTGCTCGAGCACGTGCAGCTGTTGATTGAGCTCGGTATTTTTCTGCCGCTCGGCCGAGATCTTGCGCACCGCATGCAGCACCGTGGTGTGGTCGCGGCCGCCGAACAGCTCGCCGATCTCGGGCAGGCTCTTCTGCGTCATCTCCTTGGCGATGTACATAGCGATCTGGCGCGGCCGGGCGATCGAGGCCGGACGTTTCTTCGAGTACATGTCGGCGACCTTGATCTTGTAGAAGTCGGCCACCGTCTTCTGGATGTTCTCGACGCCGACCTGGCGGTTCTGGATCGAGAGCAGATCCTTCAATGCCTCGCGCGCCAGGCCGATGTTGATTTCCTTGTGGCTGAAGCGGGAGTACGCGAGGATCTTGCGCAGCGCGCCTTCGAGCTCGCGCACGTTGGCGCGCACGTTCTTGGCGACGAAGAAGGCGACGTCCTCCGGCATCGGCGTCGCTTCCTGGTCGGCCTTCTTCATCAGGATCGCCACCCGCATCTCGAGCTCGGGCGGCTCGATCGCGACGGTGAGACCGGCGTCGAAGCGCGACGTCAGGCGCTCGTCGATGTCGACCAGGCCCTTGGGGTAGGTGTCGCTGGTCATGATGATGTGCGCCCGCTTGGCGAGCAGCGCCTCGAAGGCGTTGAAGAACTCCTCCTGCGTGCGTTCCTTGCCGGCGAAGAACTGCACGTCGTCGATCAGCAGCAGGTCGAGCGAGTGGTACTTGGCCTTCAGCTCGTCGAAGGTCTTGCGCTGGTAGTTCTTCACCACGTCGGTGATGAACTGCTCGGCATGCAGGTAGAGGATGCGTGCGTCGGGTCGGTCGGCCAGCAATGCATTGCCGACGGCGTGGATCAGGTGCGTCTTGCCCAGGCCGACGCCGCCGTAGATGAAGAGCGGGTTGTACATCTGCCCCGGCGCGCCGGCGACGTGCAGCGCCGCGGTGCGCGCCATCTGGTTGGCGCGGCCGGGCACCAGCGTGTCGAAGCTGAGTGCGGGATTGAGGCGGCTGCGCGAAGGCAGCGTCGCCGATGCCAGCTGCGTCGCCGCCGGATGACCGTTGCGATGAGCAGGCGCCGAGATCTCCTCGCGCGGGCCCTGGGGCGATGGTACCGGCGGCTTGCTCGGCGTATCGCGCGTGGCGAGCGTGATGTCGAGTCGCACCGGCTTGCCGGCGATCTCGGTCAGCGCGGTTTCGATGCGGCCGGCGTACTGCGTGCGAATCCAGTCGAGCTTGAAGCGGTTCGGCACGCGGAGCGTCACCGTCGCGCCGGCATCGCCAAGGTCGGCCACCTCGGCATCGGGCAACGGCCGGATCCAGGTGTTGAATTGCTGATCGGGCAACTCGGCGGCGAGACGTTCGCAGCCGCGTTGCCAGAGGTCGGCTCGCATATGTGGAGAAGTACCTTGGAAAGCCCAAGATTGTAGCTCGGCGAGGCCGCGCGGGGAGCCACTTATCCACAGTGAAAACCTTAACCGAACCGGATCCCGTGCCCGCGCCGAGCCCAATAGGACCGACGTTGACGGCGCGGCTCGTTCTTGATGTAATCACAGGTTCGCCTCGGAGCGCTTGCTTCCGGCTCTGGAAATCACCATGAAACGCACCTACCAAGCCTCCAAGACCCGCCGCGCCCGCACGCACGGCTTTCTCGTCCGCATGAAATCGCGCGGCGGCCGCGCCGTCATCAACGCCCGGCGCGCCAAGGGTCGCAAGCGTCTGGCCGTCTGAGGCGCCGCCGCGCGCGGTCGCATGCCTCCGCGCCAAGCCGCGGCCCAGGCGATGGCGCGCCTCGTCGAGTCGTCCGACTTCGAGCGTGTCCTCGGGTCGCGCAGCCGCGCCAGCACGGTGCATTTCGCAGTTCACCATCTTTCGGTCCTTGCCGGCTTCCCGGGCGACGCCCAGGCGGCGCCTGCATCGGGAGAGTTATCAACAATCCGGGTCCAGGCCGGTGAAGGACCTGTGGATGACTTGCCTCCCGAGCCGCTTCGACGGCTCGGCGCCGTGGTCCCGAAACGGCACGCAAGGCGCGCCGTGACACGCTCTCTGCTGAAGCGCCAGATCTACGCCGCGGGCGGTCGCCATGCCGCATCGCTCGGCCAAGGACTGTGGATTGTTCGCCTGCGCGCGCCCTTCGACCGGGCCCGGTTCAAGAGCGCCGCGTCAACGGCGCTGACCGTGATCGCCCGCGCCGAGCTTGAAGCGCTCTTTCTCGCCGCCGCCGGATCGGCTGCCGCATGAGCAGGCGCGCGCAACCGAACGCCGCCGATGCCTATCGGACCTGGCCGCGTCGCGCCCTCATTGCCTTCGTGCGCGCCTACCGGCTGCTGCTCAGCCCCTGGCTCGGCAACGCCTGCCGCTTCGAGCCGACCTGCTCGGTCTACGCGATCGCTGCGCTCGAGCGCCATGGCGCGGCGGCCGGCACGGCACTCGCGATCGGCCGCATTGCCCGCTGCCAACCCTGGTGCGCCGGCGGGCATGACCCGGTTCCGGCGCAGCCGCCACGACTCTTCCGTGCCCTGACCGAACGTTCGCGGGTGCGCTCATCCCCTTCTTCATCCGGCGCTTCCGACGCCGCTTCCCCATGACCGACATCCGCCGCACCATTCTCTTGGTGGTGTTCTCCTTTTCACTGTTCCTGATCTGGGACGCCTGGAACAAGCACAACGGCCAGCCGTCGTTCTTTGGTCCGCCGCGGCCAGTCGCGACTCAACCTGCCGTCCAGGCGCCACCGATCGCGTCGACGGGTTCCGAATCGCCGGTCGCAGCTGCGGTACCGTCCGCCTCGGGTGTGCCCGCGGCAGGCGAAAAGGTAGAAGTACAGACCGATTTGGTATCGGCAACCTTCAATACGAAGGGCGCCGACCTTGTTGGTCTCCTGCTGCTGCATCAACAAGACCATGCCGAGAGACCGCTCTACGCGCCGTTCCTCGACCTGTTCGGAAGCGGCGGAACAAGGCCGGAGAGCCATAACGTCGTGCTGTTCGATGCGTCGGCAGAGCACTACTACGTTGCGCAGACGGGGTTGTGGCCCTCTTCGTCCGGGCCCGGCGCTCTTCCGGAGCATCACACGTTGATGACCCTGGTTCCCGGCGACCGGGTCTTGAAGGATGGGGCAAATGAGCTGAGCGTCCGGTTCGAATCCCCGGAGATCGGCGGCGTCAAGCTCGTGAAGACGTACACCTTCCGGCGCGGCGACTATGTCGTCGGCGTGCGGCACGAAATCGTCAATGGTTCCAGCGCGGCCATCAGCCCATCGCTCTACCTGCAGTTGCTGCGCGGCGGTTACACGCCGCCCGGTGGATCCGGCTTCTATTCGACCTTCACCGGGCCGGCCATCTATACCGACACGAAGCACTTCGAAAAGATCGAGTTCAAAGCGATCGATAAGCGCGATAGCAACGACAAGGTCTTGCGGGAGTCGGCGGCGAGCGGTTGGGTCGCCATGGTCCAGCACTATTTCGCGACGGCTTGGTTGGTCGACAAGTCCGTTGCGCCAGTGTCGCCTTGGGAGTTCTTCTCCGGCAAGGTCGACGCGAATACGTACTCGGTTGGCATGTTGGTCCCGGTTGGGAGCATCGCTCCCGGCGCCACGAAGGTCGTCGATACGAAGCTGTTCGCCGGCCCACAAGAGGAAGAGAAGCTGACGGCGCTGGCACCGGGCCTCGAGCTGGTCAAGGACTACGGCATCTTCAAGATCCTGGCTGAGCCCTTGTTCTGGCTCCTGACGCAGCTGCACAAGGTTCTCGGCAACTGGGGCTGGTCGATCGTCGGTCTGGTCGTGCTCTTGAAGATCGCCTTCTACTGGCTCAACGCCAAGGCCTACGGTTCGATGGCCAAGATGAAGGCGATCAACCCGAAGATCATGGAGATGCGCGAGCGGCTGAAGGACAAGCCGCAGCAGATGCAGCAGGAGATGATGCGCATCTACCGCGAAGAGAAAGTCAATCCGCTCGGCGGTTGCTTGCCGATCGTCGCGCAGATGCCGTTCTTCATCTCGCTCTACTGGGTGCTGCTGTCGAGCGTCGAGATGCGCAACGCGCCTTGGATCGGCTGGATCACAGACCTCTCGGCGAAGGATCCGTACTTCATCCTGCCGCTGCTGATGACCGGCACGAGCCTGCTTCAGACCTGGCTCAACCCGACGCCGCCGGACCCGGTGCAGGCACGCATGATGTGGATCATGCCGCTCGTCTTCTCGGTGATGTTCTTCGTCTTCCCGGCCGGCCTGGTGCTGTACTGGCTGACGAACAACATCCTGTCGATC
>JANXWR010000116.1 GCA_025351025.1 Burkholderiales bacterium
TGGTTAACGCGCTTGGCCAGATCGACCCCTACGCGAACCGCTTCACGGCGCACCTGTGCTCGTGTAATCTGCTCCACGGACTTCCCCCTTCAATGGCTTGAGATTGATGACTTCAGACACCACCAATCTTGGCGCCTCGACACCGTTGCCCGAAGGTGGGAAGTCCCTTCGCATTCCTACAAGGAGGTCTCGTCTTGTCAAAGCGGCCTGTTGATCGATTGGGGCGGCAGTTCTTTCAGATTTGGAAGGCGTGCGACGGTTGAAGTTGCGGTTGCGACAGAGAACAGACTGCACATCTACAAACGGCCTTGTTGCACCCTGTCGGGTGCGGACCCGGATACGAACCGCTCAGCCGGGCTCCATTCCATCGCTGTGCTTGGGCGCAGAGGCCGTCACGCAGGGTTAGTCGAGTTCGCCGTAAAGGAGGACAGCCGCGGCAACGCCGCGGGTCGGGGGACATGAGCGTAGTCGGCCGCCCGGCGCCCTCTGCCCGTGCGCACCAGAGTCTTGCGATGTCAGACCGCGCGGCGATGTCGCTCGATGCAGGTGGTCAACACTTCGTCGGCCGGCCGATTCCACCAGTCGCGCGACGAGAAGATCTCGACCTCGCTGTAGCCGGTGAACCCGGCGCCTTCGACCCAGGCGCGGATGCGCGGAATCTCGATCACGCCGTCGCCCATCATGCCGCGGTCTTCGAGCAGGTCGCGCGTTGGCACGAGCCAGTCGCACACATGGAAGGCGAGCAGCCGTTCCTTGCCGGCGCGGGCGATCTGCGCCTCGAGCTTGGGGTCCCACCACACGTGATAGACGTCGACGGCGACACCCAGCGCGCCGCTGCGCCCGGGATCGAGCGCATCGCAAAGGTCGAGCGCCTGCTCCATGGTGTTGACGCAGGCGCGGTCGGCGGCGTACATCGGATGCAGCGGCTCGATGGCGAGCGGAATGCCGACTTCGCGGGCGACGTCGAGCGTCGCGGCGATGCCGTCGCGAACGTCGTTGCGTGCGGCGAAGAGGTCCTTCGATTGCGGCGCGCCGGCCAGCGCGCCCGGCAGGCCGCCGACGACGAGCACGAGACACGCCGCGCCGAAGGTCTTCGCTTCCTCGACGGCGCGCCGGTTGTCGTCGAGCGCGGCCCGCCTGCCCGCGGCGTCGATGGCCGGGAACATGCCACCGCGGCAATAGCCCGAGAGCTCGAGGCCGTGGCTGCGGATCAGCGCCGACGTGCGCTCGATGCCGATCGCCGCGACCTGGTCGCGCCACGGCGCGATGGCGCGGATGCCGTGCCGCGCGCAGGCCTCGATGATCGTGTCGAGCCGGCCCGCGCCGCGCAGGGTCGCGGTGTTGATCGAGAGCCAGCGATGGTCGGCGGAGAAGTCGCGCATGGCGTGGGCAGGCCTGGGCTCAGCCTTCGATGCCGTGCAGCGCGAGCAGGTGCTTCATGCGCGCGACGGCGAGCTCCGGCCGCTCGATCAGACCGGCGGCATCGGCAAGTCGAAACGCTTCCACGAAGTGCAGCAGCGATCGCGCGCTCTGCTGTCCGCCCACCATCGTGAAGTGCGACTGGTGGCCGTTGATCCAGGCCAGGAAGACGATGCCGGTCTTGTAGAAGCGCGTCGGCGCCTGGAAGACGTGGCGCGAGAGCGGCACGGTCGGCGCGAGGATGGCGTCGAAGCGCGCGCGGTCGCCGCTCGCCAATGCCGTCAATGCCGCGCTCGCTGCTGGCGCGATGGCGTCGAAGATGCCGAGCAAGGCGTCGCTGTGCCGGTGATTGCTCGCGGTGCCGACGCCGTCGCCGGCGATCAGCTCGGCGTAGTCGAAGTCGTCGCCTGTGTACATGCGCACGCCCTCGGGCAGGCGGCGCCGCATCGCGATCTCCTTCGCCTTGTCGAGCAGCGAGATCTTGATGCCGTCGACCTTGCCGGGGTTGGCGGCGACGACGCCGAGCGCCGTCGCCATCGCCGTGTCAGCGTCGTGCGAGCCCCAGTAGCCGGACAAGGCAGGGTCGAACATGTCGCCCAGCCAATGCAGGATCACCGGCTGCTTTGATTGCATGAGGATGCGGTCGTAGACGCGCTCGTAGTCGCCGGGCGCCTCAGCGACCTTGGCCAGCGCACGGCTCGCCATGACGATGAGCTTGCCGCCGAGGCGCTCGATCGCCTCCATCTGTTCTTCGTAGGCGCGGATCACGTCGTCGACCGTCGTCGCCGCATCGAAGGCGAGGTGGTCTGTGCCGCAGCCCGAAGCGACCAATGCGCCGGGCACGTCCTTCGCGGCATCGAGGGAGCGGCGAATCAGCACGAGTGAGGTCGGCCAGTCGAGACCCATGCCGCGCTGCGCCGTGTCCATCGCTTCGGCGACGCCGAGGCCGAGCGCCCACAGGCGCTGCCGGTAGGCGATGGTCGCGTCCCAGTCGAGCGACGCGGACAGCCACGGATCATTGGACGTCATTGGATCGGCGACGACGTGCGCCGCCGAATAGGCGATGCGATCGAAACGAGGCGCCGATGCCAGTGCAGCGAACGGCTTTGATTCATGAAGACGGTAGGTCTCGAGGCCGCCGCCGGCGACCGGCATTCGCAAGGACAGGCTCATGGCGTTCTCCGCGTGGCCACTAGACCGCAAGGGCAGACACGTCGACCCAGCGCCGTTCCTTCCAGCTCTCGAGCGCCGCCTCGACGAGCTGCACGCCCTTGGCGCCTTCGGGCAGGCCGTACTGCCACGGCGCATCTTCGGCGACGTGCCTGATGAACTGCTCCCACTGAATCTTGAAGCCGTTGTCGTAGACCTGCGTGTCCGGAATCTCCTGCCACTGGTCGAAGAAGTTCATCGTCTGCTTCTCGTCCGGGTTCCAGACCGGCCGCGGCGTCGCGACCCGCGACTGCGCACGGCAGCTCGACAGGCCGGCGACGGCCGAGCCGTCGGTGCCGTCGACGGCGAAGGTGACGAGGTCGTCGCGCCGCACACGCGTCGCCCACGACATCGTCAGCTGCGCGACCAGCGGCTCGCCGTCGTGGCCCTCGAGCTCGCAGGTCGCATACGCCGCATCGTCGGCGGTCGCGGCGTAGGGCGTGCCGGCCTCGTCCCAGCGCTTCGGGATGTGCGTCACGCCGAGGCAGGACACCGATTTCACCTTGCCGAACAGGTTGTCGAGCACGTAGCGCCAGTGGCACATCATGTCGAGGATCATGCCGCCGCCGTCTTCGGCGCGGTAGTTCCACGACGGCCGTTGGGTTGGCTGCAGGTCGCCTTCGAACACCCAATAGCCGAAGTCGATGCGCGCCGCCAGCATGCGGCCGAAGAAGCCGGACCGGCGCAGCATGTCGAGCTTGCGCAGGCCGGGCAGGAACAGCTTGTCCTGCACCGCGCCGTGCTTCAGGCCCGATTGCTTGGCGACGCGCGCGATCTCGACCGCTTCGTTGAGATTGGTGGCGATGGGCTTCTCGCAATAGACGTGCTTGCCGGCGCGGATCGCCTTCGCGAGCAGCTGCGGTCGCATCTGCGTCGTGCCGGAATCGAAGAAGACGGCGTCGTCCTTGTCGGCGAGCGCGGCGTCGAGGTCGGTGCCCCAGCGGGCGATGCCGTGGGCGCGCGCCAGGGCCTCGATTTTCTCGGCATTGCGGCCGATCAGGATCGGGTCGGGCATGACCTTGTCGCCATTCGAGAGCGATACGCCGCCCTGTGCGCGGATCGTGCAGATCGAGCGGATCAGGTGCTGGTTCATGCCCATGCGCCCGGTGACGCCGTTCATGATGAGACCGAGTCGTCGTGTGGCCATCGTGATGCTTTCGAACAGAAGAGAAGGAGAGTCAGCGCAGCGACTCGCGAATGCCGCGCAGATAGCCGGCGGCGAATGCAGCCGCGCCGGGGCCGTCGGGCACGTAGTCGAAGGGCTCGACGGCGACGGTGCGGTCGTAGCCGTGGCGCTTTAGCGCCGCGAAGATCGGCGCGAAGCGCATGTCGCCCTGGCCGGGCGCGCGCCGGTTCGGGTCGTTGACCTGGACGTGGCCGATCAGGCCCGTCGGCATCCAGTGGTCGATGACCTCGGGCACCGAGACCGATTCGCTCAGGCCGGCGGCGCTGCAGTCGATCATGGTGCGCAGCGAAGGCCGGTCGATCGCGCGAACGATCTCTGCAGCCTCGGCGACGGTGTTGACGAGGACGGTTTCGTTGCGTGACAACGGCTCGATGCAGTAGACGACGCCGTGCTGTGCCGCCGCCTCGGCAGCTTCGGCGAGAAAGTCTCGGAGCCGCCCGCGGGCGATGTCGAGCGTCTCGCCGGCAGCGACCTCGCGCTGCTTCGGCGAGCCATGCACCAGCACCTTGCCGCCGAGTTCGGCGCAGAGCGCGATCAATCGGGTTACGACCTCGAGCGTGCGGCGCCGGCGCGCCGGGTCCGGGTCGGTGACGGAGAGACCGGAGGGCTTGACGAGCAGCCAGTGCAGCCCGGTGACGACCAGCCCGGCCGCCTCGACCACGCCGCGGATCCGGCGCGCCTCGGCGGCGGTGATGCGCTCGGGCGCCTTGGCGAGCGTGAAGGGCGCGATCTCCAATCCGTCGTAGCCGAGCCGAGCCGCGAGCTCGCATTGCGCCTCGAGCGACAGGTCGCCGAGTACTTCGTTGCAGAGGGCGATCTTCATGTCGGCTTTCGGTTCAGGCGCGGCGGCGGAAGGCGCCGCGCACGAAGTCGCCGGCACCGCCGGTGGCGCGCCGCACCGCCGCCTTGAAGGCCGGCACGTAGAGCAGCAGGGTGAAGATCGTCACCGCCGCGAACGCCATCGAGATCGGCCGCGTGAAGAACGGGCCGATGCTGCCGTCGGAAAGGACGAGGCCGCGGCGCAGGCTCTTGTCGAGCAGGCCGCCGAGCACGAGGCCGAGCACGAAGGGCGCCATCTGGTAGCCGCGCCGGCGCAGGAAGAAGGCGCCGATGCCGATGACGAGCATGCAGTAGATGTCGAACAGGCGCGAGGCGCTGGCGAAGGCGCCGACCGTGCAGAGCAGGAAGATGATCGGCATCAGCACCGTGCGCTTGATGCGCAGCACGAGCAGCAGCGGCTTCACCAGGAACAGGCCGAAGACGAGGATCGAGATCGTCGCCAGCGAGGTCATGGCGACAACCTCGTAGATGAACTGCGGATGCTGGATCATCATCATCGGCCCGGGCTGGATGCCGTGGATGATCATCGCCGCCATCAGCACCGCCGAGGGCGCCGAGCCGGGGATGCCGAGCGCCAGCGCCGGAATGATATGGCCGGGGATCGATGCCATGTCGCCGGTCTCGGCGGCCATTAGGCCGTCGATCGAGCCCTTGCCGAACTTCTCCTTCTCCTTGCTCGCTGCCTTGGCCGCGGCGTACGACATCCACGCCCCCGAGTCTTCGCCGACGCCGGGCATCAAGCCGGTCAGCACACCGATCACGCCGGAACGCAGGACGGTCCGCCAATACTGCGCGACTTCACGAAAGCGCGGCAGCACCGAGTCCTTCAGCTCGATCAGCTTGCGCTCGACCGGATTGGCAAGCGTCGTCAGAACTTCTGCGAAACCGAAGGCGCCGACCAGCGCCGGAATGAGCGAGATGCCGCCCGCCAGATCGCTCCAGCCGAAGGTGAAGCGGTCGTAGGCGTAGAGGCCTTCCTGGCCGATCTGCGCGACGAAGAGACCGAGCGCGCCCATCAGCCAGCCCTTGAGCGGATCGTTGCCGACGATGGTGCCCGACATCGTCACGCCGAAGAGGGCGAGCCAGAAGAACTCGTAGGCGCCGAACGAGAGCGCGACTTCGGCGAGGACCGGTGTGAAGGCGGCCAGGCAGAGCACGCCGAACAGCGTGCCGGTGAAAGCGCCCGAGGTGGCGATGCCGATGGCACGGCCGGCCTCACCGCGTTGCGCCAAGGCATAGCCGTCGGCGCACGAAGCGGCGTTGGCGGCGGTGCCGGGGATGTTGAGCAGGATGGCGGTGCGCGAGCCGCCGTAGAGCGTGCCGACGTACGAGCAGATCAGGATCAGGATGGCGTCGTTTGCCGGCAGCTTGATCGTCAGCGTCGTCAGCAAGGCGATGCACAGCGTTGCCGAGAGGCCGGGCAGGCAGCCGACGATGATGCCGAGCAGGGCGCCGCCGAGGCCGTACAGGATCGACGTCGGATTGAGGAACGAGACATAAGCGTGGCCGAGGTCGGCGAGTCCGGCAAGCATCGTGAATTCCGATGGGTCAGGGCAAGCGAACGAGGAAGAGCTGCTGGAAGACGAGCGTGATCGCACCGCCCGCGCCGAGGCCGATGACGACGGCGATCACGACATCACGCAACGACAGCGAGCGACCCGCTGCCTGCCGCTGCGGACGCTGCAGGGTGACGATGGCGACGCTGACGAAGATCGCCGCGGCCAGCCAGAACGGCAGGCCGTGTCCGACCAGCGCGACGTCGAAGCCGATGCAGAGAACGAGCACGAGGACGATGCGCCGGACCATCGCCGGATCGATCGGGGTGCGAGCGACGCCCGCAGTCAGTGCGCCGCGCCGCCAGCTGCGCAGCGCGAGCAGTCCCGCGAGCAGCATCATCGCCACGCCGAGCAGCCCAGGCAGCAGTCCGGGCACCGTGTAGGGATTGATGTTCTGGCTTTCGAGGCGGTCCATGCGCAGCGAGCCGACCAGGATCGCCGCGCCGAGCGTCGCCCAGCCGGCGGCCTGCTTCAGCTCGGAGCGCGCCACCGCGCGCAGCTCTCTTTCCGACAGCACGGGCGACGCGTCGTGCTCCATCGCCGTCTCGCTCAGGGCTTGGGAATGCCGACGGTGTCGGGCGAGACCTTGGTCTTGCCGTTCTCGAACAGCATCCAGGCGTTGGCCTGCACGGCGGGGAAAACGGCCTTCTGCGCCGCATCGCCATAGGACGGCGCGAAGAGGGCGCCGCGACTTGCCGCGTACTTCTTGATCGCCTCGCTCTTCGAGACGTTCTCGGCCCAGATCTTCTCGACCGTTTTCACCACCTCGTCGGGAACGCCCTTGGGGATGAAGATGCCGAAGTAGTTGGCCGGCGCCGAGAAGCCCGGCAGCGTGTTCGAGAGCGGCGGGATCGTGCCGTAGCCTTCGAGCTCGAGCGGCTTGTCGCTCACCGTGGCGAGCGGACGAAGCCGTTTGCCGCGGATCATGTCGGCCTGCTCGACGGCGAGTTGCGTCGTCAGGTCGGCCTCGCCGGCGACGGCGGCGACGACCGCCGGGTTGCCACCGTCGTAGCTCACGTCCTTGTACTTGACGCCGGTCGCCTTGGCGATCAGGTCCATGGCGTTGTGGCCGGCCGAGGTGACGCCGGCCGTCGCCACCGAGATCTTGCCGGGCTGCGCCTTCATCGCATCGATGAGCTGCCTGGCGGTCTGGTACGGCGTGTTCGGATTGACGCCGATGACCTGGATATTAGCCACGGTGAGGAAGATGTTCCAGTCCGTGATGCGCGTCTTCAGCGAGCCGAGCGTCTCGTAGGTGCCGAGGTCCTGGGCCGCGCCTGCCGTCCAGGTGTAGCCGTCCTTGGCCGCCTCGAGCGCGCTGCGCGTGCCGATCGATCCGGAAGCGCCGGGCTGGTTGACGATGACGATGGTCTGGCCGAGCGCCTTCTCCATCTCGGCGGCAGTGACGCGCGTCACCTGGTCGGTCGACCCGCCTGCCGCCCAGGGCACGATCAGGTTGATCGGATGGGTCGGCTTCCATTGCGCCGAGGCGGCGCAGGCGCCCGCGGCGAGCGCGCCGCCGACGAGAAGGGTGCGAACCGTCGAATAAGTCGAAGTCATGGTGTCTCCGGGGAGTGATCTGGAATCGGCAGTCGAAGGATCAGGTGACCCTGAGCTTGAGCGCGGTGTCGTAGGGTAAGGCCGGCGCCGCGAACTCGACGTCGTTGCGCACGTAGTGCAACGCGCAGGCCCGCCGCCAACGCGCGCTGTGGTTCGGGCCTGATTGATGGAAGGTGTTGCCGTGGTGAAAGCTCACGCCGCCCTTGCGCACCGGCGCGGGCGACATCGGCTGCCTGTCGAGCACGCTCCCCGGTAGCTGAAGGTTGAAGGGCTCGCCTTCGGGGGCGAAGTGCGGATAGACCGGGCCGAGATTGGTGCCGTCACCGAAGTACAGGCAGCCATTTTCGAGCGTCGAATCGTCGAGCGCAATCCAGGCGGTGACGATGCCGTCGATGTCGGTGGGCCCGAAATAGAAATTGTCCTGGTGCGCCGGCTTCGGGCCGCCGCCTTCGGGCGACTTGAAGAAGATCTGGCTGAAGTAGACCGAGACGCCGACGCCGAGGATCGATTCGACGTGGCCGACCAGGCGCCCGTCGTGCGCGAGCTC
The DNA here is from genome assembly GCA_025351025.1 of Burkholderiales bacterium. Lineage (GTDB taxonomy): Bacteria > Pseudomonadota > Gammaproteobacteria > Burkholderiales > Burkholderiaceae_C > Schlegelella_A. The sequence goes on from JANXWR010000116.1 coordinate 8,318, forward strand.
GCCGACGGCGTCGCGATGGGCATGCGGGTTGTCGAGCTTGCGCAGTACGGCACGTGCCTTGACGCCGCCGTCGAGATACCAGGCGCGCTGTCCGGGCGCAAGGTCGGCGAGGAACGCGTCGCCCCATTGCTCGAGATCACGCGTCACCGCGTCCATCTCCGCGCCGGTGAAGACGCCGTTGATGGTGATGTGGCCTTGGTGGCGGAAGAAGCCGAGATCGATGGCGTCCATGGGTGTCCTTCGGCCTTCAGGCCTGCCGAGCGGCCTGGCTCGGTCCCGCCGACGCGGCTCGGGTCGCGGCGCGGCCCTCGCGCATCGGCATCGGGAATCGAGCCTCTTCAGTTGCTGGCCTGCAGTTTGCCGCGAGAGAGAAACACGCAGGTCACGCCGAACATGAGGTAGCCGACCGCCACCATCGGCGACACGGCCCAGCCGAGCTGCGCGCCGTGGATCAAGCCAATGTACGAAAGGATCGCACCGACGAAGGCCCAGGCCGCGGCAGTCTTGAGGCGATTGTCGATGATGAAGACGGCCATCGCGCCGAGCACCATGCCGGCGAGCACCGAGCCGCCGCCCACCGTCTCGAGCCCCTTGTAGAGCACGCCGTTGCCGGCGAGCTTGTCGAGTCCGACCTGCGCCGCATTGGTTCCGGCCGCGCCGAGCGCTCCGTCGATCTGCGTCTTGGCCCATTCGGCGATGTTCGGTATCAGCGCCAGCACAATCGCCGGCGCATGTTTTGCCGGCGAGGCCTGGAACGCCTGCGCACCGATCACCAGGCCGATGTAGAGCAGGATCGGCAGGATCGCAACGAGTGGGATGAGCGCGAGCAGCATCGCGGTCAGGCCGAGAAAGCAGACGATCGCGATCGCCGCACCGGTCGCGAGCGAATAGCCGATCCGTCCACCCACGGCCTTCCAGCCGGGGTGGCCGATGTAGACGGCCGGAGGAAACGGGCTGCCGAGCATCGAGCCGACGATGGCGCCCAGGCCGTCGGCCAGGAGGATCTTGCGCAGGTTGTAGTTGTCGCCCGCCGCCGAGGCGCTTTCGACGTTGTTCATTCCTTCGGTGAAGTTGTAGATGCCGAGGGGAATCGCCGTGACGAGCAGCGGCGCGATCTGTGTCAGGCCCTTCCAGACATCGGTCGAGAAGACCGGCAGTCGCAGGCCGAACTGATCGAGTGATTTGGCCAGAGCTCCGGCTTGCACGTAGTCACTCCAGCCGAGCAGCGAAGCGCCCCAGCCCAGGATCGTGCCTACGATCACTGCCATCAGCCCGCCGGGCAGGCCCCCCGGCATGCGGACGTTGGCCGTCCATGCGACTAGCACGATCGCGAAGCAGCCAGGCCGATCCAGGGCGTTTCCCACATCTGGAACGCCGGGCGCATCGAGATAAACGCCACCGAGATGCCGGCCAGCGTGCCGAGCATCGCCGCGCGCGGCGTCAGGGCTCGAATCTGCGGCCCGACGAAAGCGCCGATCAGGACGATGACGCCGATGATGAAACACCAGGCCAGGCCGGCGGCCCACGCCGCCATCGGGTTCTTCGTCGTCAGGTAGGTCGGCAACATGATCAGGAAGACGACGATGAACATGTGCGGCACGCTCGGGCCGTAGGGCATCGCCGTGACGTCGCTGCGGCCTTCCTTCTTGGCGAGTTGCCAGCCGAGGTAGGCGTAGAAGAGATTGCCCAGAGGCAGCGCGATACCCAGCGCAGGCAGTATGCGGCCGAACACCGTATCGGCCGGTAGCTGCACCACGCCCAGGCACAGCCCGGTCAGGACGATGACGTTGAGCAGGACGTTGGTGAACAGGCCGAAAAACCCGTTCCAGTCCCCCGGGACCCAAATGCGGACCGGTCCCCCGGTCGTGGCTTGATTCATTGCTGCCTCCTTGTTGTCGAAAGACCGGCCGCGCGAATTTGTTGTGCGTGTGGCCGGAACGTCTTCCGCAGTCTCTGCGGCGGAATTTTCAAGATCCATCGACCTCGGTCAGGCCGGCGGAGCCTCACATCGGGTGGCGTCGGGTCGCGAGCGCGCTGCGCGGTTCATCATTCGAGCGTCACGACGGGCATGTCGATGCCGCGCCGGCGCGATGCATTGCCGAGCGCGTTCTGGAACCGCGACCACGTTGACGAGCCTCGTCATGGCAGCGCGTCGGTCACGACGGAATTCCGTGCGCCGCGACGTAGGCGCGCCAGCCGCCGTGCTCGGTGATTTCGCGCTGCCCCTCGACGAGGGCCGGCTCGCCGATGACGCCCAGGACGATCGAGCCGTCGGCCAGCCGCACCTTGCCGATCGTGAGGCCGGGCGGCTCGCTCTGCAGGATGTCCGCCAGGCCGCTGGCGGGCACCGACCATACCTCCAGGGCAACGGCGACGCCGGCTCCACCCGAGACGCGCACGATCGCCGGGTGCTCGTCGTTGATCGTCCAGAGGCGGTAAGCCGGCTCGGTCACCGCCTCGCGTACGAAGGTGGCCTTGGCCGCGATCATGTTGCCGTTGAGCTTGAGCCCCCGCATCAGCGTGCCGTTGACGGCCAGCAAGGTCGGCGGCGGTCCGGCCGCGACGATGCGCGTGCCCGATCGCCCTTCGATGATGGCGCGGATCTGGTCGGGCGCGCCGATCACGCCAACCGCGCCCGGCGTGCTGGCCACGAAGTCGGCGACGGCGGCGACCTTGGGTTCCATGCTGCCGGCGCCGAATTCGCCGGACTTGATCAAGGCGCGTGCCTCGTCGACCGTGATGTTGTCCAGCCAGCGCTGCTCGGGGGTGCCGAAGCGGATCGCAACCCGTGGCACGCCGGTCGGAATGAGCAGCATGTCGGCGCCGAGCGCGTGGGCGAGCAGGCCGGACGCGAGGTCCTTGTCGACGACGGCCTCGACGCCGACGAGGCTACCGTCGGCCTGCACCGCGACCGGCACGCCACCGCCGCCGGCCGCGACGACAACCGCGCCCGAGTCGAGGAGGGCGCGGATCAGTTCGGTTTCGAGGATCTTGCGCGGCCTGGGCGACGGCACCGTGCGCCGCCAGCCGCGGCCCGAGTCCTCCATGATGGTCCAGCCCAGCGTCTTGGCCATCGAACGGGCGCGTGCCTCCTCGAGGAAGGGACCGATCGGCTTGGTCGGGTTCTGGAACGCCGGGTCGTCGAGATCGACGACCGACAGCGTGACGACGGCGACCACCGGCCGCGCCAGGCCGCGCCGCGCCAGCTCGTTGGTGAGCGCCTTGACGAACATGTAGCCGATCGCTCCCTGGGTGTCGGCCACTGCGTAGTCCACCGGCACCGGATCCACCTCGTGCTCGGCGATCTCGGAGCGGCGCAGGATGAAGCCGACCTGCGGCCCGTTGCCGTGCGAGACGACGAGTCGCCAGCCCTGCTCGACCAGATCGACGAGATGGGTCGCGGTCCGCACGACGGTGTCGAACTGCTGTGGGATGGAGTCGTGCTCGGCGTCGGTGACGAGCGCGTTGCCGCCGAAGGCGACAATGGCGGTGCGGGTCATGATGCTCTCCCCGGAAGAGTGGGCAGGGTCTTGGCCAGTGCTGCGAGGGCGCCGCCGAAGCACGCCATCGGTGCCGTCGTGATGCCGGCGCCGATCTGGCCGACGCCGGCGCGACGGTGGGCGATGCCGGTGTTGATGATCGGCAGCACGCCCGAGTCGGCGACCAGGCGGGCGTCGATGCCGGCCGGCGTGCCGCCGAAGTTGAGCGCCGGCAGCGTGAACGCCGGGTTCGATCCGAGCGTGATCGACAGCATGCGACGGCTGTTCTCGGTCGCGTCGGTCGGCGTGCCGCCGACGAATTGCACGATCGCCGGTGACGCTGCCATCGCGAAGCCGCCCAGGCCATTGGTCTCGGTGATCGCCGAGTCGCCCAGGTCGGCCGCCGCGTCGGCGATGCTGTAGCCGGGGAAATACAGGCCGTCGATCGGATTGGCCGGGGCCTGGAACCATTGCTCGCCGGTACCCGACAGGCGTATGCCGAAGTTGACGCCGTTGCGCGCCATCACCGTCACGAGGCTGCTGCCGGGCACGCCGTGCGCGGCATCGGACATCGACTTGCACGCCGCCATCGAGATGTTCAGGAAGAAGTGGTCGTTGCCGGCGACGAACGCGAGCACGCGCTGGATGACGCCGCTGTCGAGATGGCAGCCGAGCAGCGACAGCGTCAACCGCTTGAACAGCAGGCCGGAGGCCGCAGCGTTGCGGTTGTGCAGCTCGTCGCCCATGTGCAGCGCTTGCGCCATCAGCGGCTTCAGGTTGGCGTCGGCGAGGTTCTTCACCGCCGGCCGCATCGCCGCGAAGAATTCCGTGCCCAGCCAGCGCAGCCGCTCGAGCACCTCCGGCGAGTTCGCGCCGAAGCGCAGCACCTTGCCGAGGCCTTCGTTGAGATTGCAGAAGGCGCGGTTGCCGGCGGCGGTGTTCTCTACCTCCCAGACCGGCATCGAAGGACTGATGATGCCGGCCATCGGCCCCACGGCGCCGTGCGCGTGGCACGGCTCCAGCGCGACGCTGCCCGAGGCCGCCATCGCCTCGGCCGCCTCGAGCGTCTTCGCCCAGCCTTCGTAGAGGATGGCGCCGCAGATCGCGCCTTGCTGCGGGCCGCACATGTCGGCCCAGGCGATCGGCGGACCGGCGTGCAGGATGCGGCGCTCGGCGAGAGCGGGCATGGCATCGCGCGCGAGCACGAGATCGACCAGACGCGGCTGCGCCGCGAGATAGCGCTCGTAGGCGATGCGGTTGGCCTGCTCGATGCGCGGGTCGCCGACCATGTTGGCGAGGGTCCAGCCGAGCGCGGCGTCGGCGCCCGCCGGCGGCGCCCAGCTCAGGTTCGTCGCCACGCCGCCGGCCGAGACGATGTTGTCGGCGAAGCCTTGCAGGCCGACGTTGACCACGCGGAGGTCTTGCTGGAACAGGCTCTTCACGACGATGCTCCCTGGCGTTCGGAGAGGAAGCGGACCGACCACGCGGCCGCCTCGGCATTGCTCGAGGCGACGAGCACGCCGGCCGCTTCGAGGCCGGCGACGACGCTGCCCACATCTTGAGGATCGAGCTCGGTGCCGCAGACATAGCCGATGAAGGCGACGGTCCGGCCTGTCGCTTTCGCGTCGGTGCGGGCAGCGCCGATGGCGCGCAACAGGCCCGCGGTCGGCTCTTCGCTCGCGCCGAAGCCGAGCACGACGTCGAACAGGACGACCGCCGTCGTCGGATCGGCGGCTTCGTCGCGGACGCGTGCGTCGCGCAGGGTTGGATCGATCATCGGGTGCGGTCGACCTTGCGTGAACTCGTCGTCGCCCATGTCGACGATCGTGTTGTGACGGCTCTTGCGGTCACCCGGGAGCGGCGAATTGCCGACCGTCGGGGTGTTGGAGAAGGCCTGGAAGCCCGCGGCCGCGTGGATCAGCTGCGCCTCGTAGCAGAAGGTGCCGCCCGAGAAGACGCCGCGCACGTAGCGCTGCGAAGGCGCCATCGTTCGCGCCAGATCGCTCAGCTTGCGCTGCGTCGCTTCGGAAATCATGATCGAGCCCATCGGCAGCTCGCGCTGGTTGGCCAGCGCTGCCGCCATCGCCGCCGCGTGCGCGAGCGTCGTCCCGGCGAACACGCCTTTGCGCGTGATCGACGCCGGATCGGCGCCGAGGAAGATCACGACGACGGGCTTGCCACTCGCTGCCGCCGCGGCCAGCACCCTGGCGGCGACGTCCGGCGCAGGCGGCTTGGACACGAGGACGATGACGCTCGTCGCCGGGTCGGCGGCAAGTGCGGTGAGACCATGCAGCATCGAGATGCCGCCGATCGCCTGCGCCAGGTCGTGACCACCGGTGCCGAGCGCCTGCGAGACGCCCGAGCCGTGCTGATGGATACCGACGGTGACTTCCTGCGTGCCGGTGCCCGAGGCGCCGACGACGCCGACCGGCCCGCGCCGGACCACGTTGGCGAAGCCGAGCGGCACGCCGTTGATGATCGCCGTGCCGCAGTCCGGGCCCATCACCATCAGGTCGTGGTCGCGGGCGTAGGTCTTGAGCGCGAGCTCCTTGTCGGCGGTCACGTTGTCGCTGAAGAGCATGACGTCCATGCCGAGCCGCAGCGCCTTCATGGCTTCGGCGGCGGCGTAGTCGCCGGGGACCGAGATCAGCGCGAGGTTGTGCGCCGGGTCGTGCGCCACGGCCATCCGGATGCTGGTGAGCGGTTGCCGGGCGACGCCGTCGCCGCTTTCCGTGCTCGTCGACTTCGCGGTCAGCAACTCGTCGGCCACTTTCAGGGCCTCGTCGCAGGCCTCGTCGCTGCCGGCCACGGCGACGACGAGGTCGTTCGGACGCACTTCGAAGTCGCCGAGCCCGGCTTGCCTGAGGTTGTCGACGTTGGTGGCCGACGCCATGACGACGGAGGCCGCGGTGATCCCGGCCACCGACGTGACCTTGGCCGACACCGTCATCAGCGACACCGAGTCCTTGTAGAGATTGGCGTAGTAGCGCGAACGCACACTCATGCTGCGGCCCTTTCGCCGGGGTCAGGATAGAAGTGCGGCGCGACCGCGATGACGCCCGCGCAGGCGTCGGCGCCCGAGGTCGCTCCGGTCGCGATGGCGCGGTCGATGCGCTCATGCAGCGATCCGGGTGCCGTGTCGTCGGACAGGGCCGCGACCAGCTCATGCAGCGCCCGGGCGAAATAGCCCCGCGCTGCTTGGCGCAGCAGGTGCGCGCTCAGGTCGGTCGTCGATGCCAGCAGCGGCTCGATGGCCCGAGCGAGGATCGCCGCATGCGTCTGAGCCCGCATCGAAGGCGCCAGCCGGAGCGCGGCCAGCATCCCCACCAGCGCATCGTCGCCGGAAGGCGTGAGCCCCGGTCCGTGACCGACAACCCGTGCCAACATGCCGGGCAGCGACTGCGGTTCGTCGAGCAACGCGGCAGTCACGCACTGCGCCAGCATCGTCGTGCCGTGCCAGCAGCGGCCCGCAACGGCGGCTGCGAGCAGGGTCAGCCGGCGTTCCATCCCCGGTGCGGTTGCGTGCGGTTTGGTGGGGCGCCAACGGGACGCCGTGCGGCAGTCGACGACGACGTGCGGTGCCCCCGTTCCGACGCCGATGAAGCCGGCACGGATCGCGACCCGCTCGCCTCGGCACGCGCCGAGCGCGGCGCAGTCGCCCAAGGTCGTGCGGATGCCGAACGCGAGGTCGAGCTGTCCGCTTGCCAGCAAGGTCCACAGGTCCGCGTCTACCGCGATGTTCACGGCGTGCGCGAAGACACTGTGAACGAGGCCCGTTCTTGCCGACTCGACGTCGAGCGCTGGGCCGAGCGTCGAGGCCTGGACAGCGAGCATGGCGTTCGGTTCGCTCAGCCCATCGCCGCGATGAATTCCTTGGAATTCGAGACCCATCCGAAGATCGCGCCCTGCGCCTTGATCATCTCGAGGCCGACGCGCTGAAACTCGGGGAAGTACGAGGCGACGCAGTCGCTCAGAACGACGCACTCGTAGCCACGGTCGTTCGCTTCGCGCACGGTGGTGTGCACGCAGACCTCGAGCGTGACGCCGCAGACGATCAGCGTCTTGATGCCGCGATCGAGCAGGATCTGGTGCAGGTCGGTGGCGTGGAACGATCCCTTGCCCGGCTTGTCGATCACCGGCTCGCCCGCCTTCGGATAGAGCTGGTGGATGATGTCGTGGCCCTGTTCGCCGCGCACGAGGATGCGCCCCATCGGTCCTTCGGTGCCGATGAAGGTCTGGCCGCCGCGCGTCAGCTTGGCCGGAGGGCAATCCGAGAGATCGGGGCGATGTCCCTCGCGGGTGTGGATGACGAGCATGCCCTTCTGGCGCGCCAGCTCGAGCACGCGCTGCGTCGGGGCGACGGCCGCGAGCAGCAGAGATGTGTCGTTGCCCAGCTTCTCGCCGAAGCCGCCGGGCAGCACGAAATCGCGCTGCATGTCGATGATCACGAGCGCCGTCGCCGCCTCGTCGAACGGGAGCGGGAATGGCTCAGCCTCGATCGAATGCATGCTCATGTTTTGTCTCGCAACGGCAGGGGCGGTCGGACCTGGCTGGTGGCGAACGACGACAGGCAGCGTCATGCGGCACGCACATAGCGCGTCACCAGGTCGGTCATGTGCGAGAGGCGTTGCGCCAGCGCGGGTGCGGCCATCAGGTCCCGGCCGAAGATCGCGCTCAGAGTGTGCTTGTTCGAGAGGTAGAAGTAAGCCAGGCCGGCGATCGAGACGTAGAGTTCGATCGGGTCGATGCCCGCACGCAGCGCGCCGCTCTTCTCGCCGCGTGCGAGCACGCGGGCAAGCCCGTCGATGACGGGCGAGTTCATCTGGCGGATGCGGCGCGAGCGCTTCAGGTGGCCGCCGCGATGCATGTTCTCGCTGTTGAGCAGGGCCAGGAACTCGGGGTGCGCGAGAAAGTGCCCCCAGGTGAAGGCGACGAGGCGCTCGACCGCTTCGAGTGGCTCGAGCGCCTCAAGATGCAACTCGCGCTCTGCGGCGCGGATGTCGGCGTAGGTCTGCTCGAGCACGGCGAGGAAAAGCTCGTCCTTGCCTTCGAAGTAGTAGTAGATGAGCTTCTTGTTGACGCCGGCCCGCTCGGCGATCGTCTCGATGCGCGCGCCGCCGAAGCCGTGCGCGGCGAACTCGGCCGTCGCGGCAGCGAGGATTTCCTGCTGCGTGCGGTCGGCGTCGCGCGAGCGGATCTCGACGACATTGGAAGCGCGGCTGCTCACGCTCGCATAATTCACCAAACCGTGAATTAGACAAATCAGGACGAACCCTGAGGCAACCGGCGACGAGCGACGGCGGGCAGGGCACACTCTCGCCACCACGATCCTCATTCGGCGATGAACGCTCCCGCTTCCTCTTCCCGGCCGGCCGGCCATGCCCTGGTCGAGGCGCTCATCGCGCAAGGCGTCGACACTGTATTCGGCGTCCCTGGCGAAAGCTTTCTCGCCGCGCTCGACGGCTTCTACGAGCACCGCGACCAGATCCGATTCATCGCCTGCCGGCACGAGGGCGGCGCCAGCTTCATGGCCGATGCGCAAGGCAAGCTCACGGGCCGGCCGGGCATCTGCTTCGTGACGCGCGGGCCCGGCGCGAGCAACGCCGCGGTCGGGCTGCACACGGCGTTCCAAGACTCGACGCCGATGATCGTCTTCATCGGCCAGGTGGCTAGCGACCAGCGCGACCGCGAGGCCTTCCAGGAGGTCGACTACCGGCAGATGTTCGGCCCCGGCACGCTCGGCTTCGCCAAGTGGGTGGCCGAGATCGAGTCGGCCGAGCGGCTGCCCGAATATGTGGCACGCGCCTATCGCACCGCCATGCAGGGCCGGCCGGGACCGGTCGTGCTGGTCCTGCCCGAAGACATGCTGAGACAGCGGATCGCCGCGCCGGTGTTGCCGCGGGTCGAGCCGGTCGCGGCCTGGCCGGCGCCGGGCGCGCTGCGCGACCTGCGCGCGCTGCTCGTGCAGGCAGAGCGGCCCTTCGTCATCGTCGGCGGCAGCGGCTGGGACGCGCGATCCTGCGAGGCGCTGCAGCGCTTCGCCGAAGGCTGGCAGCTGCCAGTGGGTTGCGCCTTCCGCTTCCAGGACCTGTTCGACAACCACCATCCGCTCTATGCCGGCGACGTCGGCATCGGCATCAATCCGAAGCTCGCCAAGCGCATCGCCGACGCCGACCTCGTGCTGGCGATCGGCACACGCCTCGGCGAGATGACGACGAGCGGCTACACCTTGCTCGAAGTGCCGCGGCCGCATCAGAAGCTGGTGCACATGCACGCCGGCGCCGAGGAGCTCGGCCGCGTCTATGCCGCCGACCTGATGCTGCAATGCTCGATGGCGGCTGCGGGCAAGGCGCTCGAGACCTTGTCGCCGCCGTCGCAGATCGCCTGGATCGACTGGTCGGCGCATGCGCATGCCGACTACGAAGCCAACCTCGTCGCCACGCCGGTGCAGCCCGTCGACATGGCCGAGGTCGTGAAGACGATCCAGCGCCTCGCACCCGCCGACAGCGTGCTCACCAACGGTGCCGGCAATTTCAGCGGCTGGCTGCATCGCTACTACCGGTATCCGGCCCTGCAGCACGGCGGCCGCACGCAGCTTGCGCCGACCTCGGGAGCGATGGGCGCGGGGCTGCCCGCGGCCGTCGCGGCGTCGCTGCTCTATCCCGATCGCACCGTCATCAACCTCGCGGGCGACGGCGACTTCCTCATGACCGGCCAGGAGCTCGCGACGGCGACCGGCTATGGTGCCGGCAAGGGCAAAGGGCGGCTCGTCAGCATCGTTGTCGACAACGGCAGCTACGGCACGATCCGCATGCACCAGGAGCGCGGGTACCCCGGCCGCGTCAGCGGCAGCAACCTGTTCAATCCCGACTTCGCGGCGCTGGCGCGCGCCTACGGCTGGCGCGCCGAACGGGTCGAGGCAACGGGCGAATTCGAAGCCGCGTTCCGCACTGCGCTGGAAACCCCGCAGCCGACCTTGCTGCATCTGCCGCTCGCCGTCGACGTGATCACGAGCCGGACGACGCTGCACGCGATCCGCGCCGCTGCGGAGCGGCGCGCAGCCGACAAGGGCTGAAATGGAAGCGACGACGATGGCGACGAACGGCGAGGACTTCTCGACCTGCGATCTCAGCGATGCGCACAAGAACGAGGTCGGCACGCGCTTCTTCATCGTGCCCCCGGTGTTTCGCGACTTCGGTGGCGTGCGCCGTTTCAGCGGTGTCGTCGCCACCGTCAAGTGCTTCGAGGACAACTCGCTGGTCAAGGCTGCCCTCGACGAACCGGGCCACCGCCGGGTGCTGGTGGTCGATGGCGGCGCATCGCTGCGGCGCGCGCTGGTCGGCGGCAACGTCGCGGCGGTGGCGGCGAAGAACGGCTGGGCCGGCGTCGTCGTCGACGGCGCCGTGCGCGACGCCGCCGAGCTCGCCGCGACACCGGTCGGCATCCGCGCGCTCGCGCTCGTTCCCCTGTCGACCGAAAAGCGCGGCGCCGGCGAGCGCGACGCCGCGGTGCAGATCCAGGGCGTGTGGTTGCGCCCCGGCGATACGCTCTATGCCGATGCCGACGGCATCGTCGTCCTGCGCATGGCCGCGGAGAAAGGCTGACCGATCCGGTCAGGTGCCGCGCGCCTGCCAGGCCGCCGCGATCTCGCGGTGCAGCGGCAGCCCTTCGAGCAGGCGGGCGCGAACGACCGGATCGCTCTTCTTGCCGAGGCGGCTTTCGAGCTCGCTCATCGCCAGCTCGAGCTGCTGCGCCGCGTCCGGCTCGGATGCGGCGGCGAGAACGCGGTACGCGGCCATGCGCGCGGCCAGCGCGGCGTGCGAAGCGCCGAGCGAATGAATTTCGCGCAGGCTTGCCAGATCGGCCTGCGCGGCGGCCGAGGCACGCGACAGGTCGCCATCGACGCGCCAGGACTCGGCGATCAGCAATCGGCTGACGCGCGCCTCGACGAAGGCGGAGGCCGATTCGTAGAACTGCAAGGCGCGCAGCTGCGCCTCGCGGGAAGCGACCGTTTCGCCGGCGCGGGCGAGCGCTTCGGCCTGCTGCACGAGGCTCGCCGCCTGTCGGTGGCGGCTGCCGATAAGCACGTATCCGCGCTCCGCTGCCCGGGCGTGCGACAGGGCGTCCTCGATGTTTCCCAGCAAGAGCGCCAGGCCCGCGCGCAGGTCGCGAACCTTTCCGATCTGCATCGCCGCACCGGTCAGGCGACTCAGTGCATCGAGCTCTTCGATATGCCGCGCGGCAGTGTCGGCATCGCAGAGCTCGAGGGCGACCTCGGCGAGAAACTCATGGCACGAGCCAAGGACGCGGCTGTGTCGCGACGCCTTGGCCAGCCGCAGGGCGTGTTCCAGCGCCTCGCCCCGTCGATCGGCATCGTGTTCGGACTGGTGGATATTGGCCGAGACGAGCAGCAGCTGGATCTCGTACATGTCGTCTTGCGTCTGGACCACCTCCAAGGCGGCGCGGCGCGCCGAGCGCAGGCCGATCTCGACCTGTTCGCGCGCGGCGGCAAGCTCGCCGCGCTCGCTCGCTAGCCAGGCGAGCTGGCCGTGCGCCAGCGCAATCTGTGCCGCGGCGCCGCTGGCGTCGGCCAGTTCCGCCGCTCGCTCGGCCAGCTCGCGGGCGCTGATGCGGTCGCCCCCACGATCGGCCAGCAAAGACTGGTTGATCACGACGGACGCGCGCAGCGCGTCGTCGTCGAGCTGGTCGGCCAACGCGAGGGCGTCGCGCAAGGCCTGCTGTTCCTGCTCGCCCTGGCCGAGCAGGCCGCACACGAGGGCCATGGAATGGATCACCTTGAAGCGCAACGCCGGATCGGTCAACTCGGGCATCGCCAGCAACCGCTGCATATAGGTCAGCGCCGTGCCGGAGGCGAAGCGTTTCGTGGCGGCTTCCGCGGCGCGCCAAAACCAGTCGATGGCTCGAGCCTTGTCGCCTGCGCGGTCGTAGTGCTCGGCGGTGATCGCCAGGTACTCGGCCTCGCGGTCGGCGACGCGGTCGGCCAGCCAGGCGGCGGTGCGGGCGTGGGCGTCGCGTCGCTCGGCCCTGAGCACGGTGTCGTAAGTCACCTGGTGCAGCAGGTGGTGCTGGAAGCTCTCTTCGCGCGTGCCCTCGAAGGTGCTCTCCCCGCGTGCATGCACCATGGCCTTGCGCTGCAGCGCAGCCAGGCTGGGTACGGCGCTGGCGTCGAGGCTGCGCAGTGCGTCGTCCCAGAACACCGGTCCGATGACGCTGGACAGTTGCAGCGCGCGCCGCTCGGGTGCTGCCAGCGCGTCGAGCCGCGCCTGCAGCACGCCGGTCAGCGTGCCGGGTATCCGCGCCTTGTGCAGGCGATCGGCAAGCAGCCGCCAGTCCAGTCCATCGACGACGATCACGCCGTCGTCGATGAGCATCTTCACCAGCTCCTCGGCATAAAAGGGGTTGCCCTCGGCCTGGGTCTCGATCAGCGTGCGCAAGATCTCCGGCACGTCGGGCAGGCGCTTCAGCAAGGCGGTGGTCAGAGCCCGGCGCCCGGTCTCGTCGAGGGCCGCGAGCGAGGCGAGCCGATGCTGCGCCAAGCCGTCACCCCAGGCCGGGCGCCGCTCCAGCAGTGCCGGGCGGGCGCCCATCACAAGGGTCAGTGGCAGGTCGGCGATCTTCAGCAGCTGTTGCAGCCAGTCGAGCGAGGCATCGTCGGCCCATTGCAGGTCGTCGACGAGCATGACCACGGGCGAGCCATCGCTGCCAGCCAGGTGCTGCACGTAGGAGGCGAATGCGGCGAAGGCCCGGTCGCGCAGCAGGCGAGGTTCGTTCAGCACGCCCTGCAGGCGCGGGCTGGCCGAGAAGTCCATGCCGATCAGCTGGCCGAGCAACTCGGCCTGCAGCTCGCCGTCTTCTGCGAACAGCGGCGCCAGGCCGTCGACCAGCCGCTGCCTCGCGATCTCGGCGCTGTCGCTGTCGGCGATCTGCAGGCGCCAGGCGAGCACGTCGCGCACCAGGCCGTAGGGCTGAAGCATGCTGCTCGGCTGCGAGCGGCCCAGCAGCAGCCAGCAGCTTTGCGCGTGCGCTTCGAGCCGGTGCTGGAGCTCATGCATCAGACGGCTCTTGCCGAGGCCGGCTTCGGCCAGCACGGTCACGGCATGCAGGCTGCGATCGTCGACCGTGCCTTCGAAGGCCGCCATGAGTTGCGCCAGTTCGGCGTCTCGCCCGACCAGCGGCGTCTCGGCGCCTTCGATGCCGCGAGTGGGCACCCGGAAGGCTCTTGGCCTGGCCCGCACGACGAGGTAGGTGTAGAGCGGCTCGTCCTGGCCTTTGACCTGCAGGGGAGGCTGAGCCTCGACCTCGAAGATGCCGCGCACGTGGTGCCAGGTGTCCTTGCTGATGCGCAGGCTGCCGGGCGGCGCGCTCTGCTCCAGACGTGCGGCGATGTTGACGGTGAAGCCGCGGATCGTGCCTTCTTCATCGACGCCACCGCCGAGCAGCACATGGCCGGTATGCACGCCGACGCGCACGCCGAAGCCGCCGTGTCCGTGCTCGCGCTGCACCCGCTCGGCCTGGATGCGGGACTCGGCCAGAAGGTCGAGACCGGCCCGCACCGCGCGCTCGGCGTCGTCCTCGCGCGCGGTCTCGCTGCCGAAGGCGGCCAGCAGACTGTCACCCGCGTACTGGAGCACTTTCCCGCCGCGCTGCACGACGAGCTTGCTGAAGCGCTGCAAGGCGGAGTCCATGATCTCGTGGACGTCCTCGGGGTCGAGGCTGTGGCTGAGCGCCGTGGAACCGACGATGTCGAGGAACAGCACGCTCACCAGACGCCGGCGCGGGCCGGCGGCTTGTTGCGCGGCGAGTTGCTGGCGCAGCGGAGCGAGCGCCGCATCGACGACCGCGTCGCCCAATATCGCGCGCTGCGCGTCGAGCGAGGCAATCGCCCTGGCGAGCGCGACTACGGGCGTATCCGGATCGCTCATGGTTCGATTCTCGTCGGGCCTGCGTGCGATTGAAGGCGCCTCACGGAAGCAGGACCTCGAGCGCGCGATCCATGCCGCCTTCGACAATCGAGATCATCGCTCGTGCCTGCACCGCCGGCTTGGCGTGAAACGCGATCGAGAGGCCCACGGCGTTCATCATCGGCAGGTCGTTGGCGCCGTCGCCGACGGCGATGGCCCGCGCCGGATCGATGCCGAGGCGCGCGCAGGTCTGCAGCACGGCGCGGCGCTTTTCCTCGCCATCGCAGATGTCGCCCCAGGGCTGGTCGACCATCCGACCGGTGAGGGCGCCGGCTTCGATCTCGAGCACGTTCGAGCGCGTGTCGTCGATCTGCAGAAGGTCGCGCACCCGGTCGCTGAAGAAAGTGAAGCCGCCCGAGACGAGCAGGGTGTGCAGGCCGGCCGCGCGGCAGGCAGCGACGAAGCGCTCGACGCCCGGGTTCAGGCGCAGCCGCTCGTCGTAGACGCGCTGCAGGTCCGTCGCCGGCACGCCGGCCAGCATGGCGACGCGTCGGCGCAGGCTTTCCTTGTAGTCGGCGATCTCGCCGCGCATCGCGGCCTCGGTGATCGCCGCGACCTCGGCCTTCTTGCCCGCCATCGCCGCGATCTCGTCGACGCACTCGATCGAGATCAGGGTCGAGTCCATGTCGAAGGCGATCAGGCGGAAGTCGACGAGGCGAAGCGGCGGCGCGAAGCCACGAATCGTCAAGCTCGCGAACTCCATCAGCTCTCCGGCAAGGGCTTGCTGGCCTGGATGAGCTCGATCAGATCGCGCTTTTCGGCGTCGCTGAGGTCGATGCTGGTGTCTGCCCGAGTCATGGGTCAGGCTTCCTCGAACCAGTCTTGCACCCGCAGGCCTTCGATCGGCTCGAAGTGGCGCACGTTGCGCGTCACTACCGGGTAGCCGTATTCGAGGGCCGTCGCCGCGATGAAGGGATCGACGACATCCGAAGGCTGCCCCTTCCTGCGCAGCTCGATCGTGATTCGCGCCGCCAGGTCGCTGATCGCCGCGGTCACCGGCAGCCAGATCGGGATCGGCAGGATCAGTGCTTCGATCCTGGCCCAGAAGGGCGCCGGCGAAGGATGCAGGAGCGCGCCGAAACGCAATTCGTAGCGGGTCATCTCGGAGGCGAGCAATGTTCCCCTGGCCGCACCGAGGACTCGATTGGAGAGCGCTGCGTTGGGTTTCGGCCTGACCAGCTCGCTGAGGACATTGGTGTCGAGCACATGCATCACGCCGGCCCGCCGGCGAAATCGGGCAGCTCGGGCAGACGAATCTCGCTGCGAACGCTTTCCAGCGTCGTGAAGAACGATTCGTCGTCGATGCCCAGCACGTTGACGTAGCTCCCGTCGGCCTGCTTCACGAGCGCGGCACGCAAGGCTTCCCGGCCGTCGCGCGGCGGCCAGGGGTCGTCGGGGCCGGCATGGGTCGCGTATTCGATCTCGTCTTGACTCATGGGCCCGCCGATGCGAGCTATGGGAGGCGAAAGATGAGCCGGCTGACGGGTGGCTTCGGGTGGTCGGGCGACTCCATCGGAAAGCAGGACCACGGCTTCCTTGGTGAGAGAGCGGTGGTTCGCTCGTGCGCGATCCTTCAACTGGTCGAGCAGACCTTCGGGAAGGTTCTTGAGTACAAGGGCCGTCATGGTCTGTCTCCGCGAAAGAGTCCGGAATGCTAGCAAAAAGGAAGCGTTCAGGAATCAGACTGTCGGCCGGTAGTCGCGGAACATGGTCGCAAGCCCAGAAAGACTGCTCGGCGGATGCCGGTCGAAGCCGGTTTCCGAGTGTGTCGTAAGGGGAGCGGGAGAGGGCGGGGGTAGTGCCAACCGCTGATTGTGAAGCCGAGATCCTTCGCTTCGCTCAGGGTGACACCGAGCGATTCGCGGACTACGCCGCGGCCGGCGCGACGGGTTCGCGCGCGATGTCCACGGGCACGCCGAGCGAGCGCAGCACGTCGCGAACCAGCTGTACCCGGTCCTTCACCTCGGGTGCCTCGCGCTCGATGCGCAGCCGCTCGTTGCCGGTGAGCTTGATGTGGCGGTGCGTCTGCACCAGCTCGATGATCCGGAGCGCGTCGATCGGCGGATTCGGCATGAAGGTGATCGCCGTGACCTGCGCCCCGGCGTCGATCTTGATCACGCCATAGGGCTTGGCGAGCACGCGCAGGCGATGCACGTCGAAGAGGGCCTGGCCTTGCGGCGGCAGCTTGCCGAAGCGGTCGGTGATCTCTTCGAGCATGGCGTCGATCTGCTCGGCCTTGCTCGCGCTCGCCAGGCGTTTGTAGAGCGAGAGGCGGATGTGCACGTCGCCGCAATACGCCTCGGGCAACAGGGCGGGCGCGTGCAGGTTGATGTCGGTCACGGCCGAGAGCGGCGCCAGCAGGTCGGGCTCGCGTCCGGCCTTGAGCGATCGCACTGCCTCGGAGAGCATGTCGTTGTAGAGCTGGAAGCCGACTTCCATCATGTTGCCGCTCTGGTTGTCGCCCAGCACCTCGCCGGCGCCGCGGATCTCGAGGTCGTGCATGGCCAGGTAGAAGCCGGAGCCCAGCTCTTCCATCTGCTGGATCGCGTCGAGCCGTTGCGCCGCCATCTTGGTCAGGCCTTCGACGTCGGGAACGAGCAGGTAGGCGTAGGCCTGGTGGTGCGAGCGACCGACCCGGCCGCGCAGCTGGTGCAGCTGGGCCAGGCCGAACTTGTCGGCGCGGGCGATGACGATCGTGTTGGCGCTCGGCACGTCGATGCCGGTCTCGATGATGGTCGAGCAGAGCAGCAGGTTGTGGCGTTGCGCCACGAAATCGCGCATCACGCGCTCGAGCTCGCGTTCCGGCATCTGGCCGTGCGCGACCGCAATCCTCGCTTCGGGAATGAGTGCCTGCAAGGTCTCGCGCCGGTGCTCGATCGTCGCCACGTCGTTATGCAGGAAGTAGACCTGGCCGCCGCGCTTGAGCTCGCGCAGCACGGCTTCCCTGATCGTGCTCGAGCCTTCGTTGCGCACGAAGGTCTTGATCGCCAGCCGCCGTTGCGGCGCGGTAGCGATG
>JANXWR010000152.1 GCA_025351025.1 Burkholderiales bacterium
GCTCGCCGTCACCGTGCCGCTGGCGCTGATGGCGATGACGCTCTCGGCGGCGCTCGCCTTCACGCTCGGCCTGTTCGCGGCGGCACGGCACGGCAAGGCGGGCGATGTCGGCGTCATGGCGGTGAGCCAAATCGGCATCGCCATTCCGAATTTCTGGTTCGCGATCCTGCTCATCCTCGTCTTTTCGGTGAAGCTGCGCTGGTTCTCGGCGGGCGGCTTTCCCGGCTGGCACGCCGAAGACGGTGGCGGCATCGGCCCGGCCCTCGGCGCGCTCGTGCTGCCCGCCGTGGCGCTGGCGGTCGTGCAGGCGGCGATCCTGGCGCGCATCGTCCGCTCGGCGGTGCTCGACGTGCTGCGTGAAGACTTCGTGCGCACCGCGCGCGCCAAGGGGCAGACGCCGCGCGGCGTGCTCTGGGGCCACGTGCTGCGCAACGCGATGGTGCCGGTGCTGACGGTGATGGGACTGCAGTTCGCCAACCTGCTCGCCGGCACCGTCGTCATCGAGAACGTGTTCTCGCTGCCCGGTCTCGGCCGGCTCGTCTTCCAGGCGATCGCCAACCGCGACCTGCTCGTCGTGCGCAACGTCGTCATGCTGCTCGCCGCGACCGTCGTCGTCATAAACTTCGCGGTCGACATGCTCTACGTCGTCATCGACCCGCGCCTGCGCGCCAGGCGGTCATGAGCGACTCGCCGCCACGCAGCGGCTGGCGGCGCGCCAACTTCGCGATCGGCGCGGTGCTCGTCGCCGGCGTCATCGGCCTGGCCCTGCTTTCCTTCGTGTGGACGCCCTACGCCGCGATCGAGCTCGACATCCCGCACAAACTGCAGCCGCCCTCGTGGGCGCACTGGCTCGGCACCGACAGCCTGGGCCGCGACATCGTCTCGCTGCTCATCGTCGGCAGCCGCGTCTCGATCGCCGTCGGCCTGATCGCGGTCGGCATCGGCATCGGCTTCGGCGTCGCCTTCGGCCTGCTGGCGGCGGTCAAACGGGGCTGGGTCGAAGAAGCGGTGATGCGGCTGGCCGACTTCACCTTCGCCTTTCCGGCGCTGCTCTCGGCGATCATGCTCACCGCGATCTACGGGCCGGGGCTGGTCACCTCGATCGTCGCCATCGGCATCTTCAACGTGCCGGTGTTCGCGCGCATCACACGGGCCAGCGCGATGGTCGTGCGCTCGCGCGAGTTCGTGATCGCGGCGCGGGCCCTGGGCAAGAGCGAATGGCGCATCACCTTCGAGCACGTGCTGCCGAACATCGCGGCGATCCTGATCGTGCAGGCGACGATCCAGTTCGCGCTCGCCATCCTGGCCGAGGCGGCGCTCAGCTACCTCGGTCTCGGCACGCAGCCGCCGACACCGTCGTGGGGCCGCATGCTCAACGAGGCGCAGCAGCAGCTCTTCCAGGCGCCGCAGCTCGCCGTCTATCCCGGCGTGGCGATCGCCCTCACCGTGCTCGGCCTCAACCTGATGGGCGACGGTCTGCGCGACATCTTCGATCCGCGCCTGGCGCGCCGGCGCTGACGCCGCATTGCAAGGAATGACCATGACGACATCGCCGACGATCGACCTGCGCTCCGACACCGTGACGCGACCTACCGATGCGATGCGCGCCGCGATGGCCGCGGCGCCGGTCGGCGACGACCAGTACGGCGAGGACCCGACCTGCAACCAGCTGCAGGCACGCATCGCCGAGATGCTGGGCAAGGAGGCCGCCCTCTGGCTGCCTTCGGGCACGATGGCCAACCAGGTCGCCTTGCGCGTTCTCACCCGCCCGGGCGACGAGGTGATCGTCAGCCGCGAATGCCATGCCGGCTGGCACGAGACCGGCGGCTCGGCGGCCAACGCGGGCGTGCAACTGGTCGAGATCGGCAGCGGCGGCGTGTTCACCGCCGCGGAGCTCGAGGCCGCGATCAAGCCGCGCTCGTTGCCGGTGTATGCGCCGAGCACGCTGGTCGAGATCGAGAACACGCACAACCGCAGCGGCGGCATCGTCTTCCCGCAGGACGAGGTGGTGCGCATCTGCGCTCTGGCACGCCGCCACGGACTGGCGAGCTTTCTGGACGGCGCCCGCCTGTGGAACGCCAGCATCGCGAGCGGCGTGCCGGAGGCGGAGCTGGCGGCCCCCTTTGACCTGGTCGCGGTGTCGTTCTCGAAGGGACTCGGCGCGCCCGGCGGCTCGGCTCTGGCGGGCTCGAAGGAGCTGATCGCCGCTGCCAACCGGCATCGACGCATGCTTGGGGGTGCGATGCGCCAGGTCGGAATTCTGGCGGCCGCCGCGACCTTCGGCCTCGACCATCACCGCGAGCGCCTCGCCGAGGACCACGCCAACGCCAGGCTGCTTGCCGAGGCACTGGCCGATTGTCCGGGCGTGACGCTCGAGCTGTCTTCGGTCCAGACCAACATCGTCATCTTCCACCTCGCCGCAGGTGCGCTCGATGCCAACACGCTGGTCGCGCGGGCGCGCGAGCGCGGCGTGCTCGTCAACGCCTTCAGTGCCCGCACGGTGCGCGCGGTGACGCACCTGGACGTCTCGCGCGAGCAGGCCGAGCGCGGCGCGGAGATCCTTCGCGAGCTGCTCGGCTGAGGCGGTTCGCGGCCGCGTCGAGCCCGATCGGAAGAAGCGGGTCGGGCATCGGCTTTGCCAAAGCGGCGCGGCACGCTAGCAGGGCCACGGCAGCGATCGTGACGCTTGTCGCATCTGCCGGGGCGCGCCGCGAGATGCGCAGGCTAGGATGCGCCGCAGGGAGAAGGATCCGGATGACGAGACTCGATTCGGCGTGCGGCGCAAGCGCCCGCCAGGCGGTGTGCACCGCACTCGGCGCCATCGTGCTCGCGACCCTGCTGGCCGCGTGCGGTGGTGGCGGCGGCGGCGTGTCGTCGTCCGGCACGGGCCAGTTGCCGGCGACGCTGGTCGTGACGCTGCCACCGGCGCAGCAGGCGCTCGGCGCGACGCTTTCCTTTTCGTCGAACGCGGTCGATCCCGCCCTGAGCTACCGCTGGGACTTCGGCGACGGCAGTACCAGCACAGAGGCCGCGCCGACGCATGCCTATGCCAAGGCCGGCGTCTTCACCGTGCGCCTCACCCTCGGCAACGGCAGCAACTCGCTGTCGACGGCGGGCAGCGTCTCGATCGCCGACTTCGCGATCGTCGCCGGCCAGGCCTGCAGCGGCGCCGGCAGCACCGGCTGGTGCTGGCAGCGGCCGCTGCCGCAGGGCAACGGCATCTTCGACTACGCCTTCATCGACGACACGCACGGCTGGGCCGTCGGCGAAGGCGGCAGCGTGCTTGCCACGACCGACGCCGGCGCGACCTGGCATGGGCAGGTCTCGGGCACCGGTCAAGACCTCGGCCGGGTGCACTTTGCCAACGCGCAAGTCGGCTGGGTCGCCGGCAGCTTCGGCGAGGTGCTGAAGACCGCCGACGGCGGCGCGACCTGGCAGCGGCAGAGCTTCGGCCAGGTCGAGCCGGCGCAGGGCATCCATGCCGCCGACATCAACAACGCCTGGGTGACGACGCTCTTCGGCACCGCCTACGTCACCAAAGACGGCGGCGCGCAATGGAGCCGCATCGTCGCGCCAGCAGGCTCGTTCAAGCTGGCGATGGTGAGCGGCACCGACGTCTGGGCGCTGCCCTACTACAACGACGGCACGACGACGTTGCCGCACTCGGTCGACAGCGGTGTCACGTGGATGGATGTCGTGCTGCCGCCGATGCCGGCCGGCTTCACCAGCTCGCCGCAGGACCTGCAGCTCGTCGACGCCTCGAACGGCCTCATCACCTGGACCGAGTTCGGCTTCGACAGCACGAGCCAGATGTTCGTCTCGCGCGACGTCGCCTGGCGCACTGGCGACCGCGGCGTCTCATGGCAGCCTGTCGGTGCGCCGCCGGGTGCGGGGTCGGGCACCAGCTATCGGCTGGTCGATGCGACGACGCTGTTCGCCTCGTCGTTCGTGACGCCCTTGCAGCGCAGCAGCGACGGCGGCGCGACCTGGCAGGACGTGCCGCAGCCGGCGGTGCCCGGCGCCTTCGTCGCCTCGTACGAAACCTTCACGGCGCTGCGCTTCATCGTCACCGACGGCAACGGCCGCGTCTTCCTGACCATCGACGGCGGCGCGACCTGGAACCAACGCGGCGCCGGCGGCACCGCCTCGGCCGGGCTGAACAGCATCTGGTTCTTCGATTCGCGTGTAGGCATGGCATTGGCCTACGACGGCAGCAGCGTGCGCACCACCGACGGCGGCCAGACCTGGACCGCGGCAACGCCCTCCGGCTCGTTCGGTTGGCGGCACCCGCAGTTCCTTGCCGACGCCAGCGTCGGCTGGGTCATCTCCGGCAGCGGCACGATCTCGCGCTCGACCGACCAGGGCAGGACCTGGCTCTCGCCGGGCGCCTCGCCGCTAGTCGGCGTGACCGACTTCCACTTCATCGACGCACAGCACGGCTGGGCGGTGTCGCCGTTCGGCACGGCCGGCCCGGCTGCCCTCTACACGACGATTGACGGCGGCTCGAGCTGGCAGGCGGTGCCCAGCACGAGCACGCTTGGCGGCCTGGTCTCGCTGCGCTTCGGCGACCTCATGCACGGCGTGGCGATCGGCCTGGCCGGCATCGCCATGGTCACCGCCGACGCGGGCGCGACCTGGTCGCCGCGGGCGACCGGTAGCGCCAGCAACCTGCGCCGCGTCACCTTCGCCGACGCGACGACGGCGGTGGCGGTCGGCGAGAACGGCGCCATCGTCCGCTCCGTCGATCAGGGCCGCACCTGGACGCCGGTGCCAAGTCCGACGCCGAACAACCTGAACGACGTGCGCTTCGTCTCTTCGACGGTGGGCCACGCCGCCGGCGATTTCGGCACCCTGCTCACGACGCGCGACGGCGGCCAGACCTGGACCCTGAGCCACACCGGCGTGCGGCCCAGCCTGCAATCGGTCTTCTTCGTCGACGAGCAGACCGGCTGGGTCGCCGGCGACAACGGCAGCATCCTGGTGACGGCGAGCGGCGGCCGCTGAGCGGGCCGCAGCTTCGCGCTCAGCGCGTGTAGAGCGCGAGCAGGCGTTCGGCCTCGCGGCGCATCGCCTCGCGCAGCTCGGGCGGCTCGCGCACCTCGCACTCGGCGTCGAGCTTCAGCAGCTCGCGCGTGGCGTGCGGCGTCGATTCGATCGGAATCGTCACGGTGCACCAGCCGCTCGCGTCGGGCGCTTCCGCCGTGCGGTCGGCCGCCTGCGCGACGACGGCGCTGAAGCGTCGCACGGCAGCCAGCCCGACCGGCGACACGCGCAGCATCGCGAAGCCGCGGTAGACGCCCTCTTCGAAGCGCTGCGTCGACTTCGCCCAGTGGGTAGCGAGATCGAAGCGGCGCGGCCGCGCGAAGGTCGTCTTCAACGCCTCCGCGTGCTGAATGCCCGAAAGCCTGAAGGTGCGCAGCTCGCGGCCTTGGCGCGCGGCCAGGTACCAGACGCCGGCCTTCAGGACGAGGCCGAACGGATCGACCTCGCGCTGGCTCACCGACGACCAGCTTTCGTAGCGCATGCGCAGGCGCTGCCCGCTCCACACCGCGGCGGCCACCGTCTTCAGATGCTCGGGCGGCGCGGTGCCACGAAACCAGTCGACCGGGTCGAGATGGAAGCGCGAGGCCGCCCGTTCCGCGTCGGCCTGCCAGTCCGCCGGCAGTGCCGCCACCAGCTTCAGCTGCACCGACGCGGCCGCCTGCGCCAAGCCGAGGTCGCGCGCCGGGCCGGGCAGGCCGGCCATGAAGAGCGCCTGCGCTTCGTCGGCGGTCAGGCCGGTGAGCTCGGTTCGCCAGCCCTCGCGGAGTTGGAAGCCGCCCTGGCGGCCGCGGTCGCCCCACACCGGCACGCCGGCGGCGCTGAGATGATCGATGTCGCGATAGACGGTGCGCACCGACACCTCAAGCCGGCCGCCTGGGCCGGCGCGCTGACGCGGCCGCGGCTTTGCAGCGTCATCAGGATCGACAACAGGCGGCTTGCGCGCATGGCCCAGTGTCGCCGCAAATGCTGACATGCGATGTCAGGTTTGACGATCGATGATGCCGTCCCACGACCTGGCGAGCACCATGAACATCGATTCACCGACCCCCGTCATCCGTACGCCTGCTCTCGAAGACTGCCGCGTCGTCGAGCTGCGCGACTACCTTCTCCACCCGGGACAACGCGAGGTGCTGATCGAGCTTTTCGATCGCGCCC
Organism: Burkholderiales bacterium; assembly: GCA_025351025.1. Taxonomy (GTDB): domain Bacteria; phylum Pseudomonadota; class Gammaproteobacteria; order Burkholderiales; family Burkholderiaceae_C; genus Schlegelella_A. The sequence goes on from JANXWR010000152.1 coordinate 6,199, forward strand.
TCGTCGAAGGCCAGGAAGCGCTCGGCATGCGCGTGATCGGTCAGTTCCGCGACCTCGATCGCGCCGATCATTTCGTCTGGCTGCTTGGCTACACCGACATGGCGACGCGCAAGCACGGGCTCGAGTCGTTCTACGGCGGCCCGGTCTGGGCGGCGCATCGCGATGCGGCGAACGCCACCATAATCGATTCGAGCGACGTGCGCCTGCTGCGCTACGCACGCCCGGCCTGGGCCCTGGTGACGCCGCCGGCGCCGCGCCCGCGTACGGATGCCCAGGTCTTCGCCTCGAAAGCGGTCTACCACCTCAGCCTCTGCTCGCTGCGCGCGCCGGTCGACGAGGCCTGGCAGCGCTGGTTCGATCGCGAGGCCTTGCCGGCGCTGGTCGAAAGCGGTGCCGCGCCCTGCGCCGTGTTCGAGACCGAGCCGGCGAGCAACGACTTCCCGCGCCTGCCGGTGCGCACCGGTGAGCACGTCTTCGCCTGGATGACGCGGCATGCCCATGCCGAGGCGGCGGCCCGGTCCGACGATCGGCTCGCTGCCTGCGCCCGATGGGCCGACGCGGTGCGGCCGCGTCTGGAGCGGGCCTCCGTCGAGCCGATGCGCGTGTTGCGTCTGCAACCGACGCCTCGATCGCTGGTGCGCTGAGCGGCATCGCCAACCACGAACAAGGAGCCTCCATGACGACCGAAGCCCGACACGGCGACCCGCACGACTTCGACTTTCTCGCAGGCGACTGGAATGTTCGCAACCGGCGCCTCTTGACGCGTCTCCGCGACGCCCACGACTGGATCGAGTTCCCGGCCACCAGCCGCTGCGAGCCGCGGCTCGGCGGCGGCGCCAACATCGAGCAGCTCGACTTCCCGACCCTCGGTTTCTCGGGACTGACGCTGCGCCTCTTCGACGTCGCGCAACGCCGTTGGTCGATCTACTGGATCAACAGCCGCGATGGCCTGCTGACGCCGCCGGTCGCGGGCGGCTTCGAAGGCGCCCGCGGCGAATTTCACGGACGCGACAGCGACGACGGACGCGAGGTCAACGTCCGCTTCGTCTGGACGCACGACGGCGCCGACGCGGCCCGCTGGGAGCAGTCGTTCTCGCTCGACGGCCGGGCTTGGGAAACGAACTGGATCATGGACTTCACGAGGGCGTAAAGCGCGCCGCCCCGACCGCGTCTTCGACGGCTACGCTCACGATGAAGGTGCCACGCGGCGCGGCGACCCGCTCGCCGGGCTGAGCCGTCGCCTCAGCGCTTGGCCGGGTGGGCGGCCTTGGCGCCGATCTCGCGCCACGACTTCTCGTGCACCTCGACGCCATATTGCCCGGCTGCCGCGGTGATGTGCTTCCAGGCCTCGTCGCGTTCGGCGTCGGTGACGCCTTCGACCTGGTTGAAGCGGGCGATCGCGTTGCGCACGTGCGTGGCGTTTTCGATCGGCTCCTTGCGCTGCTTGGGAAAGGCGAATTGCTGGCCGGGGATGGCGTTGCGCTTCTTCGCGTCGAGCTCGCTCATGGCGTTCTCCGGTGATGGCTGTCACTGCCACCGGCAAACTGCGTTCCCGATTTCGCGCCTGCAGTCGCCGTCGCCGACGGCGCCGTGCGGCGCAATGCTAGGTGCAGGCACCGACGCGTTTGCCTTGGGACTTGGCACCCTTGCTGTCGATCGACTCCATGCTGTCGCCGTGATACGTGGTCGTGTTCGAACGCACGCCGGCGGCGCCGCAGATGGCGGTG
>JANXWR010000117.1 GCA_025351025.1 Burkholderiales bacterium
GGATGTGGCCGCCAAGTAGATCCGTGATGGCGAGCGAGAGTCCCTTGTAGGGCACGTGGGTCATCTGCACGCCGGCCATGCTCGTGAAGAGCTCGGTCGCCAGGTGGGGCGAGCCGCCCGTGCCCGATGAGCCATAGTTGATCTTGCCCGGCTGCGATTTCGCATAGGCAATCATCTCGGCGAGCGTCTTCACCGGCACGCTCGGGTTGACGGCGACGATGAAAGCGCTGGTGCCCAGATTGGTGATGGGCACGAGGTCTTTCGTCGGGTCGAATGGCAGCCGGCCCAGGTGCGGTGCAACGACGAGCGTGCCGGCCGCACCGATCAGCAAGGTGTAGCCATCGGGCGGCGCCTTGGCGACGATGTCGCTGCCGGTGACGCCGTTCGCGCCCGCCCTATTGTCGACGACGACCGGCTGGTCGAGGCCGGCCGCAAGACGTTCTGAGACCGCGCGGGCAACGAAGTCGGTGCCCCCGCCGGCGGCGTACGGCACGACCATGCGGATGGGCCGCACGGGGTATTCCTGCGCATGCGCCGGCACAGCGACCGAAGAACAAGCGAGGAGGGCCGCCGTCATCAGGCTAGGGAGCGAGAGCTTCATTGGGACGTCTCCGGGTGGCGCGGAAGCTTGTTGCGAGATTCGTCGTGTTGGCGCGCGATCGCATGGATCCTCTATTCGTGACCAGTGATCTCTTTGACCAGCGTTGACCAGGGTTGCTCGAGTCGCTGCGCGTCGCCGCGCACGATGGCCTCCAACACGCTGACGATGCCCGGGTACACCGGCACGGCGAGCGCACGCATCTTCTCGATCCACACGTCGGGGGGCAGCGGCCGGTCGGGCCCGCCGCGCGCGCTGAGGCATTCGGCTTCGAAGCTGTTGCCATCGTGCAGCCGCACGGCCACGCGCGCGGGCCGGTCGTTCGGGGGCGGCAGCGCCGGCGTCCAGGCCGCCGTGACGACGCGGCCGCGCAGCGCGGCGATCGACGGCTCGTTCAGGGCGCGCGCGTCAAAAGCTCGCGCGCCAGCGTCGCCGGTGAGCAATGCCGCGGCCACGGCGTGCGGCATTGAGAACTTGGCGCCGAGCGTCGTGTGCGGTGCGGGGTTGACGAGCGGCAAGGCGAGGGCGTGGGTATCGACGGTCACCGAGGAAATGGCGTCGGCGACGCCCACCTCCGGGTGTTGCTCGCGCAAGTCCAGGGCGGCTTTCCACGGCCGAGTGCAGGTGTTGGCAGCAGGCGTAGATCTTGGTGTAGCTGTCGAGCACCGCCCAGCTCTTCCCGAGATCACGGTCAAGCCACTCGGGCTGTGACTCACCGCCGAGCACGCTGCTATACACGTCGAAGAACGCGCCGGGAATACCGCCGATGCCGCAGTGGCTCCATTCGATGACCATGAGGCCATTCCAAGCCGCGCTGGCCGGCCAGACATTGCGCACAAGCGCGCCTTCGGCGAGGTGGTTGCGCGGCGCGGGCCCGATCAAGGTCGCCGCCGCACCGAGCGCGCCGATCAGTGCATCCGGCGGGATCCGCGTCGCAAAGCCGACGCCGGCCGCGGCTCCGATCGCGCCGTAGCGGCCATGCGATTGCATCGTCATCGCGGCCGGCTTCCAGGCTCGCGCGATGCGCGTGACGAACTCATACCCGAGGACGAGCGCGCGCAGCAGTTCGTCCGTGCGCAGCCCGGTGGCTTCGGCGTGAGCGAGCAGCCCGGGGAGCACATAGAGGCCGGCATGACACGGCGTCGGTCGGTAGCCCTCGTCAAGTTCGAGCCAGTCGGCGGCGACGGCGTTGGCGACCGCTGCCGAGATGCGGTCGGTGCGGGAGGCACCGCCGCGCCAGACCGTGGCCTCTTCGGAGCCGTGGGTGCGCTTCAGCAGCCGTGTGTGAAAGCGCGCGACCTCGGGCTCGTCGCGCGCGCCGATCATCGCTGCCAAGTCGTCGGCGAGGATGCGCGCCGCCTTCTGCAGCACCGCTTGCGGGATGTCGGCCAGTTCCACGCCGACGGCCCAGCGCACCAGCGCGCGCACGCCATCGGCTGAGGCTTCACGCAGGGTGTTCATGCAGCGCCTGCGACACGTCGGCGCATGGCGGCCGGGCTGAGGTGATCCGTGCCGATGTTCATCCGGCGGCGGCCTCGCGCTCGGTCTCTGCCAACGCGCTGTCCTGGTAAGCCGCGACGATCTCGCTCCCGGTCGCGAGCCAGACCCGCTCGTGCTTGCAGATGTGCTCGAGGGCGGCATCGAGCGCGCCGATGCGGTGCGGCTGACCGGTGACGAAGGGATGCACGGCTATCGCCATGACGCGCGCAGAGCGCTCGCCCTCGCGATACAGCACGTCGAACTGCGCCTTCAGCATGCGCTCGAACTCCGGTACCGAGCACTTGAAGTCGAAGTATGCCGGCACGTCGTTGGTCTGGACCGAGTAGGGCAGAGAGACCATGGGCGGCATACCCACCGTCATCGTGTACGGCTGGTCGTCGTTGACCCAGTCGCAGACATACCGGATGCCGGCGGCGGAGAGGTGCTCGAGCGTGTGCCAGGTCTCGGCGAGGCCGGGGCCGAGCCAGCCGGTCGGTCGTGTTCCAGAGGCGGCCTCGATCCGATCGATCGCGGCGAAGATCGCGCTGCGCTCCTGCTCCGAGCCCATCTCGTTGATGCGCAGCGCGTTGGTCTGGCCGTGGCCCATCAGCTCCCAGCCGAGGCGCCTGGCCTCGGCGACGATCTCCGGGTGGTGATCGCAGACCTCGCTGTTGAGCGCAGCGGTGCCGCGCACGCCGTAGCGGGCGAGCGTCTCGAACAGGCGCCAGACGCCGACGCGGTTGCCGTAGTCGCGCACCGACCAATTACGCACGTTCGGGATCTTGGCGTGGTCACGAGCGACGCGTTCGTTGGTGTTGCCCGGCATGACGTCGTCCAGGCCGAAGTACTCGATGTTCGGATTGACCCAGATCGCGAGCTGCGCGCCGTTCGGCCATTCGAGGCGCGGCCTGCGTGTGATCGGCACATAGGCGAAGGGACCGTAGCGACGCGGCTCCATGGTCACTCTGCCTTCGGGTGGATGACGTAGTCGCGCTCGGTGCCGCGATACCTGCGCTCGAGGTATTCGGACGACATGAACTCGCTTTCCAGCGCGTTGACGCGCTCGTACTTCATGAGGCGCGTGATGGTCTCCATGTCGACGAGCAGATCGGGGCGCTCGACGAACTCGCCGGTTTCCACGCATTCCTTCAGCACCGCGAGCGCCTTCTGCATGCCCAAGAGCGCCGCTGCGGGCACGAGTCGCGGCAGGCTGATGCGGGCAACGCCGAGTGCCTTGAGGCGGTTGATAGAGATCAGGGGTGTCGTGGGCCGCGCGCGGATGCCGAAACCCATGTTGACCTGGACCGGCACGTCGCCCGCTGCCTCCACAACTTGGCGGATGTCGTCCTCGTCTCGGATCGCGTCGGCATAGACCATGTCCGCTCCCGCTGCGACGTACTCGCGGATGCGCTTGACCGTGCCTTCGATGCCCTCGACCGCGATGGCATCGGTGCGCGCGTTGAGGATGAAGTCCGGGTCTTTTTTCGCCTTCAGGCCGGCTTCGATCTTGGACGTCATCTCACGTGGCGAGATGAGCTCCTTGCCGCGCATGTGACCGCAGCGCTTGGGATCGAGCTGGTCCTCAATGTTGATGCCGACGACCCCGGCCTCCTCGAAGTACTGGACCACGTGGAACACGGTGACAGCGTTGCCGTAGCCGGTGTCAGCGTCAGCCATCAACGGAATCGAGATCGTGCGCGCGATCTGGCGGCAGGTGTCGACGTTGTCGCGGAGGCCGAAGACGCCGATATCCGGCATGCCGAGTACGGAGTTGGCGAGGCCAGCGCCGGTCGTCGCCGCCGTCTTGAAACCCATCGCCTCGACCAGGAGCGCGCTATAGCCGTCGTACACGCCGGGCGAGACGACCGGGCGACTGTGCTGCAGCAATTCGCGCAGGCGCCGCGCCTTTGTGAGCGCCGGGGTGCTGGGGTCTGGGTCGCCGGCATTCATCACGTGTCCCGTTGTGGTTTCGCTGCGGCTTCGGTGCGCTCGGAGGTTAGGGGCTCGGCTGTCTCGATCACGCCGGCTATTCGGGGCGCAGGCCGCCAGGTTCGTCACTCGGCCTTCACGCCGGCGGCCTCGATCGTCCGTTTCCATTTCACCGTTTCGTCGCGGATGAGGTGGTCGAACTGCTCGGGGGTGCCAACGAGCACGTCCTGCCCGATGTCGGCAAACGCCTTCTGCATCTCGGGGGCGCGCAGCACGCGGTTCACCGCTTCGTTGAGCCTGGCGACGATCTCCCTGGGCGTCGCCGCAGGGGCGACGATGCCGTTCCATGTGATTGCGGTGTAGCCGGGAACGCCGGCCTCGATCATGGTCGGCAGCTCGGCGAGCAACGTTGCGCGTCTGGCGCCCGTGACCGCGAGTGCCTTGACGGTGCCCGCCTTGATCTGCGGCGTCGCCGAGGGCAGCACGTTGAACATGACGTCAACCTGGCCGCCCATCAGATCCGTCATGGCTTGTGCGCCGCCCTTGTACGGCACATGGACCATCTGGATTCCGGTTTGCACCTTGAACAGCTCGGCCGCGAGATGCAGCGAGGTGCCGACACCCGGGGATGCGTAGTTGAGCTTGCCCGGGTTCTGCCTCGCATACGCGACGAGTTCCGCAACCGAGTTCACCGGCAGCTTCGGCCGCACGAGCAGCACGTTTTGCACGCTGCCCACCATCGCGACCGGGGCGAAGTCGCGCAGCGGGTCGAAGCTAAGGTTGGCGTAGAGGCTGCTGTTGGTGGCGAGTCCGGGCGAACCCATCAGGAGGGTGTAGCCATCGGGCGCGGCCCGGGCCACCGCCGACATCGCGAGGTTGCCGCCGGCGCCGGGCAGGTTCTCGACCACGATCGGCTGCCCCAGGGCTTCTCCTAGCGCGGGTGCCATCTTGCGCAGCAGGATGTCGGAGCCGCCGCCTGCTGCGAAGCCGAGCACGATCCTGATCGGCTTTTCGGGATACGCGGCGTGTGCGCCCGAAGGCAGGGCGCCAAGGGCCGCAAGGGCCAAGGCGGCGAAAAGGAGGCTGCGCCGAACGATCATGTGTTCTTGCTCCTGGCGTTGATGGGCACGGCCTTCTCAAGCCGGGCGGCCGGTCCGCGCGCGCTTGTCGCTGAAGACGCCTGCGTCGAATCGACGCTCCTTCTCGCCTCGGGTACCGTGCCTCCCTGACGGACCTTGATGCGAGTCCGAAGGGCGGACGGGACGTCGCCTGGCCGCGTTGTCGTGGCGGGATCCGGCCACTCCATCTCGGCGTGGTACTCATAGCGGTCCTCGCGAAAGAAGTTCTCGGTCCAGCGGATCGGCCGATCGTCGTCGAGATAGACCGACGACTGCACGCGGAGCACCGGCTCGGCAAGTCCGATGCCGAGCAGCGATGCGACCATCGGGTCGGCGCGGGCGACCCGTAGCGCATGCATGCTGCGCTTTTGCTTCAGGGCGAACCGCTGCCAGAGCATCTCGTGGGTGGGGCCGCACAATGCGGCTCGCGTCAGTCCAGCCTCGAATTCAGCGGGCAGGTACGAAACGACGACGGACAGCGGTGCGGCATCGACGTCGTGTACGCGCACGACGCGCAGAACCGACGCGCCCGGGGCAAGGCCGAAGAAGGCGGCGACCTCCGGAGGAGCCGCCACCTTGCCGCTCGATACGACACGTGGCTTCGTCGCGATGGCGCCATGCAACGGATCTCCTGAGGCGCGCACCAGGCGGGTGGGGACTGCACGAGGAACGCCGTGCGTCCCGACGCCGCGCCGGCTCTGCAGCAACCCTTCGTGCTTGAGGCTGCCGAGCGCATGGCGGACCGTGGTGCGGCTGACACCGAACTCGGCACAGAGCGCCTGCTCGGTCACTCCCTTGCCCCACTCTCCCGCCTGGATACGACCGCGCAGCACCTGGGCAATCTGGTGATGAAACGGGACGCTGGTCGCGAATGGAGCGACGCGTGCAGTGGGGGATTCAGCGTTGGACAAGACAGAAGGTTTCAGGATTGGGTGGTGATCGACACAGCAGCCCAGTGCATTGCCGAGCCGGTCGGCCGAAATCTCGAGCGGCAGCGTCAGTGAACGGACGTCTGCCCGCCTGGCGCATGGCGTGCCTCGAAGCCGCGGGTGCAACGCAGTTGTGCTTTGTATTAACGTCATTACAATCGGTCAAATGTAGGCCGTGTCCGAGCCGTGTGTCAAGGCACTTGGCCGGGGGCATACCGACCATTCGGCCCGAATCCGAGATCAGGAGACGCAGAGCATGGAATCAGCTTCCATCCATTTCGACAGCATTCCGGTAATCGACGTCGCGCCGCTCTTCGGCAGCGATGTGGCGGCAGCGCGATCCGTCGCGGGGAAGATCCGTCAAGCCTCCATCGACGTCGGCTTCTTCTACGTCAGCGGTCACAACGTCGGCCGCGACCTCATGAGCGCGATGTGGATGGCATTGAAGTATTTCTTTCTGCTCCCGGAGCAGATCAAGCGCACCATCGTCGTCAACAGCGCGCATCGCGGCTACGTACCGTTCGCGCAGACAACCCAGCCAGGGAGGAAGCACGCTGACCTCAAGGAAAGCTTCAACTTCGCCTATCCATTCGGCGCCGATGATCCCGAAGTGCTCGCCGGCCGCTCCTTGATCGGCCTCAATCAATGGCCGACTGGCGAGAATGCCTGGCGCGACGTGGTTGAACGCTACTACCGCGAGACCTTCGAGCTCGGCCAACGCATCCTCGAGGGGTTTGCGCTGGCGCTCGAGATGCCGCGCCAGTTCTTCCGCGCGCACTACCGCCGGCCCCTCGTTCGCACGCGGCTCATCCACTATCCGCCACAGCCCGGCAGCGCCAGTGACGATCAGTTCGGTGCTGCTGAGCACACCGACTACGGGACGATCACCATCCTCTGGCAGGACGACGTCGGCGGCCTGCAGGTGAAGAACCGCGCCGGCGAGTGGATCGCCGCGCCCTATATCGAAGGCGCCTTCGTCATCAACATCGGCGACATGTTGTCACGCTGGTCAAACGACCTCTTCGTCTCTACGCCGCACCGCGTGGTTAACGCGTCCGGCCGCGAGCGCTATTCGATCCCGGTGTTCTACGACCCGGATTACGACGTCGTGGTCGAGTGCCTGCCGAACTGCTCGTCAGCCGCCAACCCGCCCAAGTACCCGTCGATCGTGGCGGGGGACTACATCACCGCGCGCTACGACGGCTCCTATGCCTACCGGCAGGACAAGGACTTCCTTCCGCAGCTGCGCGAAGGCGGAGCTGATCGAGCGACTTGACGGGCATGACTTACAGCAACCGCTGCTTAGCAGACTCGATCCTCCGATAACGCAAACAC
>JANXWR010000156.1 GCA_025351025.1 Burkholderiales bacterium
AACACGCGCGACTGGTCTCACATCGGCGTCGTCACGCTCAATCCCGAGCGCGACTCCGTCGTCGCAACTCACCTCAGGAGCATCGATACCCAGCCTTTAGCAGCATGACCGAGGCGACAACCCACTTGACACGCGCCGCTACCGCAGGGGCAACTTCCTGTTCGACGAGAGCTCGGCGCGCATCACCGCCGTGCTCGACTGGGAGCGCGGCTATCTCGGCGACCGCCACCGCGACCTGGCCTGGACCACCGCGCAGCAATACGGCCACTGGAGCGAAGACGGCAAGACCTTCCTCGCCTCCGGGATGGCGCCCGTCGCCGAGCTCCTCGATCGCTACCAGGAGGCGTCGGGCCTGAGCGTCGACGCCGACCGGCTGCGCTACCACACGATCTTCAACTGCTACCAGATCGTCGTCACCGCGCTCGCCTCCTCGTACCGCGTCGTCCGCCTCGGCAAGACCCACCAGGACGTGCTGATCGCCTGGATCGAAGCCGCCGCCTTCGGGGCGATGGAAGAGCTGCGCCGAGCACTGGAGGGGGAGCGCTGATGGCCGACTACACCGACAACGCGCTGCTCGCCTCGATCAAGGCACTGAACGAGGTGGTGCTGCCCGCGCTCGATCCGAGCGACCCGCTGGCGACCGAGCAGTTACGGCTGGTGGCAGGCTTCCTGAAGTTCCTCGGCGCCCGTCTGCCCTACGTGCACGACCGCAACCGCTTCGACCTCGAGCACTATCTCGCGCTCGCCGGGCGGCTCGCCGCCGACGCGCGGCTGGCGTCCGCGTAGGTCTCGCAGCGCCTCGACCAGGCCATCGACGACGCCCAGGCCCTGATGCGGAGCCCGCGGGCCTCGGTGGCCGAGATGCGCAGCGCCACCGCCGCCCTGTCGGCGCCGATCAGCGGCCTGGTGCGCGTCGTCGCCGACGCCGACCCCGCGCTCCGCCAGCGTGTCGAGCAGACCGTCCTCGTCGGCTCGAAGCCTTGGGTCGACATGCAGCGTGCCTGGTTCGTCGTCCAGGGCTTCGAGCTCCACGCCGACGAGCTGCCTTGCCTCGACGAGGCGCTGAGGGCTTCGCCTGGGCCGCTCGCTGCCGCGCGCGTCTGACGCGGCGCATTCCCGGCGCGGACGATTCCGGCACCGAGCACGATGAACACGTCGACGGCGGCACAGGCAGCGCCTGTTCCCGGCCTGGGCGAACGGGTGCTGCGCCGCGTCGTCGAGGTGCCCGTGGTCGTCCTCATCCTGCTCGAGGCGGCCATCCTCTTCTCCGGGGTGATCTCGCGCTACGCGTTCCACAACCCGATCGGCTGGACCGACGAGCTCGCCGGCGTGCTGTTCCTCCGGATCGGCATGCTCGGCGCCGCGATCGCCTTTCTGCGCAGCGAGCACATGCGGCTGACCTTCGTCCTCGAACGCATGAAGCCCGAGGCACCGGCGTCGGCCGAGACCCCTGGCTCTGGTCGTTGTCGCGCCGCTCGTCTTTTCCGATCGCGCGCTGCTGGCCGGCCTCCTCCTGGTCGCCGCGATTCACTGGCTCTCGACCGGATTCCTGTAGTCGCAACTTCAACGGAGACAACATGACCATCGCACGTCGGACCCTGCTCGCAGCCTCCATCGGCGCGCCCCTCCTTGGCCTCGCCTCGCGCTCGGCGCGGGCCGCCGAATTCGAGATGAAGTGGGGCGCCTTCGCGCCGCCCGACCATCCGCTGAGCGTGAACGCGCTGGAGGCGACCAAGCGGATCGCTGCGGAATCGAAGGGCCGAGTCGCGATCAAGTACTTTCCGTCCAGCCAGCTGGGCGGCGACACCGACATGCTCGCGCAAGTGCGCTCCGGAGCGCTCGACCTCTACACCACCTCCGCGTCGTTCATGACGACGCTGAACCCGGCCGTGGGCGCCAGTGCGCTCGGCTTTGCGTTCAAGGACTACTCGGCCATCTGGCAGGCCGTGGACGGCGAGGTCGGGCAGGTCGCGCGCAAGGCCGCCGCCGCCGTCAACATCCACGTCTTCGACAAGTACTGGGAGCTGGGCTTCCGCACCGTCTCGAGCGGCACCAAACCGATCGCCTCGCTCGCCGACATGCAGGGCCTGAAGATCCGCGTTCCGGTCCTGCCCATGTTCTTCTCGATGTTCAAGGCGCTCGGTGCGTCGCCGGTGAGCATGAACTTCTCCGAGCTCTACACGTCATTGCAGACGAAGCTGGTCGAGGGGCAGGAGAATCCGCTCGTCAACGTCTACACGGCAAAGCTTTACGAGGTGCAGAAGTACATCGCGCTCACCAACCACTGCTGGGAGGGCATGCTGATCGCCGCGAATCGCACCGCGTTCACGGCGCTGCCCGCGGACATTCAGGACATCATGGCGCGCCACATCAACGCGGCGGGGCTGCAGGAGCGCGAAGACATGCACAAGCTCAACGCCGACGTTCAGGCCAAGCTCGTCGCGGCCGGCATCAAGTTCAACGAGATCGACATCGCGCCGTTTCGCGCCAAACTCAAGCAGGAGGGCTACTACAAGGACTGGCGCACCAAGATCGGCGAAGAGGCCTGGCTGGCGCTGGAAAAGACCACCGGCGCGCTCGCGTGAGGAGCCGCTCGTGATCACCGCTCGCGACTCCGAGTTTCACCCCGTGCCGCGCGACAACTGGCGCTGGACCGAAACCACGCCGCTCAGCTTTTCGCATGCCGCCGCCGGCATCCTCGGCAACCTCTACATCGCGGCACGTCCCAACCTCGGCGTCGCGTTGTCGACCGTGGGCATCGTCCAGGGTTTTCGCTTCAACCCCTGCGAAGTCGACTTCACCGACGCGCAGATGCATCTGCCGTGCCCCGACAACTTCGTCGACTACGAGCTGGCGAGCGGGCTGCGCGTGAAAGTGACCAAGCCGCCGCGCGAGTCCCACTTCCAGTACGAGTACAAGCTCGGCGGCGGCTGTTCGTTCGACCTGAAGTTCCGCGGTCTGCACGAGCCCTTCGACGGCAACGACCTGGACCAGAACCCCTTGCTCAAGTCCGACAAGGATCACGCGTTCGACGAGCGGCTGGGCACGCAGTGGGGCAATCCTTCCACCGATCCGACCGACCCGAGCGGCCACTTCGAGCTGATGGGGCACATCACCGGCCACCTCGAGCTGCGCGGCCGCCGCTACGAAATCGACTGCTACGACTGCGTCGACCACAGCTGGAGCCGGCGCACCGAAACCAGCAAGCGCGCGGTGAGCTGGATCTCTGCCGTGTTCGGTGAGGATTACGGCATCCACATGGCGGTGCTGCTCGACGTGCGCGACGGCAGGACGATCTACGAAGGCCTGCGCAACGGCTACGCGATGGAAGATGGCGTGGTCTACGGCCTCGTCTCCGCCACTGTCGAAGGCTACGGCGAGAAGTTCAATCCGATGAACGTCCACATCGTCGCCACCGACGTGCGCGGCAAGCAGCACGAGGTGTTCGGCTCGGCGATCGCGGTGCACCCCTGGTACAACTACAACCCATCGCACGTCGCGTTCCAGTCGCTCATGCAGTGGCGCTCCGGCAACCGTATCGGCCACAGCGAAATGGCGGACATCTTCGGGCTCGAGTTCCTGGCCGCGCGTCAGTCGCGTCGCGTTGGTGCCTAGGGGCCTTTGGGTGCGGCGGCGCGTCGCTCGATCTCGGCGATGAATTCCAGGTACTGCTTGCGCGTCTCGGACTCGATCACTGCCGGGCCGATGAGCGGCGGCATCCACGATTTGGGCACGTATTCGCCGTGGTGCGAGATCTTCGCTCCGGTCGGCGTGGCCGTGACCTGCGTCGTCGACAGGTAGGCCTTGAAGTCGCCGCTGACGAGGCTGGAGCGGATCTCCTGCATCGGCGTCAGCTCGACCGCGCGCACGGCGCGAAAGCCGAAGCGCATGAAGGCGACCCGCGTCTCGCCCGCCTGTTCGACCTCGAGCAGGTTGCCGTCGTGAGCGAGGACCTTGCTGTGCTTGATGTTGGAGAGGAAGCTCGCCATGTGGTCGTAGTCGGTGAAGACCGACCAGGCGTCCTTCACCGGCGCGGCGACGTGCGCCTCGACGTCGACGACGATGGTCTCGCCATGGCGCTGTACCTTCACCCTCACGTCCTGGGCGACGCAGAACGGCGCGGCCAGCAGCAGGGTGAGGAACAAAACCGCGATACGCATGGGGGGCTGTCGGAGTCGGCGGCGACCTGATCGGGAAACTGTACTGCCCCAGCAGGTTCTCGCGGTTTGGGTTCTCCTGGGGTTTGGCCACGGTCGGATGCCCCGCCGATCCTCAATCACGCGGCCAACGTGTCTCTCTTCACGCAGACGTGCCGCCGCGGCGCGGGCTCGCCGCCTACAGTGCTCCCTCGTTTGCAAGAAGGGAGCGCATGCGGCGGCGATTGCTCATGGCCAGGGGTTCCGGTTTCGTCGTCGCGGTGGCATGCTTTCCAGCGCTGGCCCAGATATTCAAGTGCCCGGTCGGAGACGGCTTCGCCTTCCAGCAGGCGCCGTGCCCCGGGCTGGGCGAGAGCGGCGGTCGCCTGCTGGTGTTCGCGAACGGAAAGGCGGCGCCGGCGGCCGCACCGGCGAGCGCCAGCGACGTGCCCAAGACCGGGCGCGTGCTCGGTCGCACACCCTTGCCGGCGACGAGCCTCGTTCGAATGTCGAAGTGAACGTACAGTGTGATCATTCGCGCTCTGGAGATGAACATGACCAAAGCTCTCATCGGCCTGCTCGTCACGCTCGCCGCGGCCCTCGTGCCGGTCACGGCCTCGGCGAGCTGCTTCTTCATCTACGGCCCGAAGAACCAGCTCGTCTATCGCTCGACGATCACGCCGGTCGATCTGTCCCGGCCGATCTCGGAAAGCATGCGCGGACGCTTCAGCGGCGGCCATCTCGTCATGATTCCCGACGAGACCGGCTGTCCCGACCTGCTTGCCGGCGGCGAAAGCCAGCTGTTCGCGACGCTCGGCTTCACCAGCCCGGGCTCGGGCCGCACGACCTCGGCGATCGATGCGTCGCCGCTGTTTCGCAATGTCGGCGCCCGGCCCGGCACCGACGCGTCCGGCTCGGCGATCACGAGCGATTCCGACGGCGCGGCGCCTGCGTCGACACGGCGCAGCCCCCGGCCGGCGGGTGCCGCGCGCAGCAGGTAGCCTCGCCTCATCGAGGTCGGGCGCACGCCAGGCAGCCCTGAGCTGCGGCAAGGACGATTGCCAAGCCATGCATGCGACGCTTCGCCTGCTCCTGATCGGCACCACGCCGCAGCTCGCCTCGTTCGCCGAGCGGCATTGCGCCGTCGACGCCACGGCGTCGGCGGATCGCGCCGCCACCCTCGCCGAGGCCGAGGCGATGCTCGTCGGCGCCGTCGGCTACGACGCGATCGTCCTCGACGCGGCAAGCGTCGTCGTCGCCGCGAACGAGGTCGAGGCGATCGCCGCGCGTGCCGCGCTGGTCGCCGTCGTCGCCCTGCCGGATGCCGAGCACGCGCTCGGCTGGTTGCGCCGCGGCGCCGAGGACGTGCTCGGCCCCGACGAGCTGCTCGGCCCGGCCGGCTGGCGGCGCGTCCGCTTTGCGATCGAGCGGCGGCGCCGCAGCGAAGGGCGCGAGCCGGCCTATGCCACCGACCCGGCGACCGGCCTGCCGCATCGCCGCCAGCTTGTCGAGCACCTGAGCCAGCTGCTCGCCCTGCGCGAGCGCGATCCTTCGCCGATGGCGGTGCTGGCCTTGCGCATCGAGCTGCCTGCCGCATCGGGCGGCAGCGACGAGACCGAGCTGCTGCGTCGCAAGATCGCGGTGCGCCTGCGCGCCGGCGTGCGCGCCAGCGACATTGTCGCCGCGGTCGACGGCGAGGACTTCGTGGTCCTGCTCGGCACCTTGCTGGCGCCTGCCGATGCCGCGCGCGTCGCCGAAAAGCTCGGCGCGGCGATCGGCGCGCCGTTCAACGTCGGCGGCAGCGAGCGATCCGGTGGCGGTCGCCGTCGGCATCGCGCACTACCCGCAGGACGGCAACCAGGCCGATCGCCTGCTGCGACGCGCCCTGGCCCTCGCGGCCGTGGCGCCGGCCCTGACGCATGCCAGGCCGGCGGCGATCCAGGATCCGACCGGCGCCTTGCGCTCCGCCGCCAACGACGAAGCCTGAGCCTCGCTCAGCGTTCGATGTCGCCCAGGCAGAGGTACTTGATCTCGACGTAGTCCTCGATGCCGTGGCGCGAGCCTTCGCGGCCGAGGCCCGATTGCTTGACGCCACCGAACGGCACCTCGGCGACCGAGATGAGCCCGGTGTTGACGCCGACCATGCCCGACTCGAGCGCCTCGCCGACGCGAAAGATGCGGCCGATGTCGCGGCTGTAGAAGTAGGCGGCGAGGCCGAACTCCGTGGCATTGGCCAGGGCGATCGCCTCGGCCTCGGTCTCGAAGCGGAACACCGGCGCGACCGGGCCGAAGGTCTCTTCGCGGGCGAACAGCATGTCGCTGGTGGCGCCGGTGATGACGGTCGGCTCGTAGAAGCGCTCGCTGCCGAGGCCGCTCATGCGGTGGCCGCCGGTGACCAGCGTCGCCCCCTTGGCAAGCGCATCGGCGACGTGCGACTCGATCTTTTTCACCGCGTCGTCGTCGATCACCGGCCCCTGCGTCACGCCGGCGTCGAAGCCGTTGCCGACCTTGATCGCCCTCGCCTTGGCCGTGAGCCTGGCGACGAAGGCGTCGTGCACACCGGCCTGAACGTAGAGCCGATTGGCGCATACGCAGGTCTGGCCGGCGTTTCGGTACTTGCTGGCGAGCGCGCCTTCGGCCGCGGCGTCGAGGTCGGCGTCGTCGAAGACGATGAAGGGGGCGTTGCCGCCGAGCTCGAGCGAGAGCTTCTTGATCGTCGGCGCGCACTGCTTCATGAGGATGCGGCCGACCTCGGTCGAGCCGGTGAACGACAGGTGGCGCACGATCTCGCTCTCGCAGAGCACCGCGCCGACCTCGGCCGAGCGCGTCGTCGTCACGAGGTTGAGCACGCCCGCCGGCAGGCCGGCGCGCTGGCCGAGCTCGGCGATGGCGAGCGCGCACAGGGGCGTCTGCTCGGCCGGCTTGACGACGATGGTGCAGCCGGCGGCCAGGGCAGGGCCGACCTTGCGCGTGATCATGGCGATCGGGAAATTCCACGGCGTGATCGCGGCGCAGACACCCATCGCCTGCTTGATGACGAGGTAGCGCTTGTTGGCGTCGGTGGTCGGGATGGTCTCGCCGTAGACCCGCTTGCCTTCCTCGGCGAACCACTCGATGAAGCTGGCGCCGTAGCCGACCTCGCCCTTCGCCTCGGCGAAGGGCTTGCCCTGCTCGGCGGTCATGATGCGGGCCAGGTCGTCGGTGTGATCGAGCATCAGACGAAACCACTTCATGAGCACGGCGTGGCGCTCCTTGGCCGTCTTCGCGCGCCATGCCGGCCAGGCCTTCTGCGCCGCAGCCAGCGCTTGGCGCGTCTCTTCGGCACCCAGGTCGGCGACGTCGGCGAGCTTGTCGCCGGTCGCCGGGTCGCGCACGTCGAAGCGCGCGCCGCCGCGCCGCCACTCGCCGCCGAGCAGGGCATCGGTCCTCAGCAGCGTCGGATCGGCGAGCGTCGAAAGAGGGGAGGTCTTCATGTCCACGGTGGGTCGTCTCCGCTGGTGCACCGCGACTTTAGCGCCCCCCGAGGGTCGACGGGCCCGGCGGGGTTGCGTTAGAATCTGGTTGATTCAACCAAACATGGGCAAGCCATGGAAACGCAGACGATCGGCCTTTTCGAAGCCAAGACGCATCTGTCGGAGCTTGTCGCGCGCGCCGAGCAGGGCAGCGAGATCATCATCACGCGGCACAATAAACCGGTGGCGAAGATCGTGCCGATCGAGGTGGCGCCGCCCTTCGACGTCGAGCGTCGCAGGAAGGCCGTTGCCGCCATGCGCCAGATCGGCCGCGAGATCGAGAAGAAGCACGGGCCGATCAGCAGCGAGGACATCGTGCAATGGGTCCGTGAAGGGCGCGAAGAGCGCGCCGATCGAATCCTAAAGGTCGCCACGCGCAAGAAATGACCGCCATCGTCATCGATAGCTCGTACGCGCTCGCCTGCATGCTGCCGGACCAACGTCGGCCGGACACCATGAACGCGGTCCTCGCCGAGACGCTGCTCGCCCCGTTCATCTGGCCGATCGAGATCGCCAGCGCGATGCGAAACGGCGTGCGGCGCAAGCGCTTCACCGAGACGCACGCCGGTGCAATCGCCGCTCACGTTGCCGGCCTCGACGCACGCATCGTCCTGCCCTGGCACAACGATGCGTCGCGCTACTTGGAGCTCGCCCTCGTGCACTCGGTGACGCCTTACGATGCCATCTACATCGACCTGTGCCTGAGCGAACACAGTCCCCTGGCGACCCAGGACTCCGAACTCTCGCTTGCCGCCGCACGCGTCGGCATTCGCGTCCACTCATGACACCGTTTCCAGCCCGATCGCACCGATGAAAGCCTCCGAGATCCGTTCCACTTTCCTGAAGTTCTTCGCATCGAAGGGCCACACGATCGTGCCTTCGAGCCCGGTCGTTCCCGGCGATGACCCGACCCTGCTCTTCACCAACGCCGGGATGAACCAGTTCAAGGACGTCTTCCTCGGCTTCGACAAGCGACCGTACGTGCGCGCCGCGACGGCGCAGAAATGCATACGCGCCGGCGGCAAGCACAACGACCTCGAGAACGTCGGCTACACGGCACGGCACCTCACCTTCTTCGAGATGCTCGGCAACTTCAGCTTCGGCGACTACTTCAAGAAGGACGCGATCGCCTTCGCCTGGGAACTGCTGACCGAGGTCTACCAGCTGCCCAAGGACAAGCTCTGGACCACCGTCTACGCCGAGGACGACGAGGCCTACGACATCTGGAAGAACGACATCGGCCTGCCCGCCGATCGCATCGTGCGCATCGGCGACAACAAGGGCGGGCGCTTTCTCTCCGACAACTTCTGGATGATGGGCGACACCGGTCCCTGCGGCCCGTGCAGCGAGATCTTCTACGACCACGGCCCGGAGATCGCCGGTGGCCCGCCCGGCTCGCCCGACGAGGACGGCGACCGATACATCGAGATCTGGAACAACGTCTTCATGCAGTTCAACCGCGACGAAGCGGGCGTGATGCACAAGCTGCCAAAGCCGAGCGTCGACACGGGCATGGGCCTCGAGCGGTTGACGGCGGTGCTGCAGCACGTGCATTCGAACTACGAGATTGACCTGTTCGTCACGCTCCTCGCCGCGGCGAAGAAGGCCGTCGATGCCGCCGGCGCCGGCGATTGCGACAGAACCAGTCCCTCGCTCAAGGTCATCGCCGATCACATCCGCGCCTGCACCTTCACCGTCGTCGACGGCGTCATCCCCGGCAACGAAGGGCGCGGCTACGTGCTGCGCCGGATCACGCGGCGCGCCATCCGGCACGGCTACAAGCTGGGTGCGCGGCATCCGTTCTTTCACAAGCTGGTGGCCGACCTGGCGGCGGAGATGGGCGATTCCTATCCCGAGCTGCGCCGCGAGCAGCAGCGCGCCACCGACGTGCTGAAGCAAGAGGAGGGCCGCTTCTTCCAGACCATCGCCAACGGCATGGAGATCCTCGAATCGGCGATCGCCGCGCTGCCGCCGAGCGGGGCCCGGCGCGTGCTGCCGGGCGACGTCGCCTTCAAGCTGCACGACACCTACGGCTTCCCGCTCGACCTCACCGCCGACGTCGGCCGCGAGCGCGACGTCGCGGTCGACAACGAGGGCTTCGAGGTGGCGATGACGCGCCAGCGCGAGCAGGCGCGGGCGGCGGGCAAGTTCAAGGTCGCGCAGGGCCTTGACTATTCGGGCGGCGCGACGACCTTCCACGGCTACGAGGCTCTGACGCACGAGAGCGCGAAAGTCGTCGCGCTCTACGTCGACGGCAGCGCGACTCGCTCGGCAAAGGCCGGCGACGACGCGGTCATCGTCCTCGACCACACGCCGTTCTATGCCGAGTCGGGCGGCCAGGTCGGCGATACCGGCGAGCTGCGCAACGCCACCTCGCGCGTCATCGTCGAAGACACGGTGAAGATCCAGGCCGCCGTGTTCGGCCACGAAGGCCGTATCGTCGAAGGCGAGATCAAGGTCGGCGACACACTCGATGCCAGGGTCGACGTCGAGCGCCGTGCGAAGACGGTGCGCAACCACAGCGCTACCCACCTCATGCACAAGGCGCTGCGCGAGGTGCTGGGCGAGCATGTGCAGCAGAAGGGCTCGCTCGTCGACGCCGAACGCACGCGCTTCGACTTCGTGCACAACGCGCCGATGACCGATGCGCAGATCCGCGAGGTCGAGGGACTCGTCAACGCCGAGATCCTCGAGAACCACGCCACGACGGCGCGCGTGCTGCCGATCGCCGAGGCGCAAAAGCTCGGCGCGATGATGCTGTTCGGTGAGAAGTACGGCGACGAGGTGCGCGTGCTCGACATTGGCTCGAGCCGCGAGCTCTGCGGCGGCACGCACGTGACGCGCACCGGCGACATCGGCCTCTTCAAGATCGTCGCCGAAAGCGGCGTCGCCGCCGGCGTGCGCCGCGTCGAGGCGGTCACCGGCGACAACGCGCTCGC